>NZ_CP079195.1:1897500-2197500 GCF_019263805.1 Polaribacter sp. NJDZ03 | reverse complement strand
GACCCTAAAATGAATCCTTATCCAAATGGATTAACAGAAGACATTGAATTAAAAATAGCAAAACGTTATGAAGATATTTTTAATCTTTTCTTAAAACACCAAGATAAAATTAGTCGTGTAACTTTTTGGGGAGTTAATGATGGACAATCTTGGTTAAATAACTGGCCAATTAAAGGGAGAACAAATTATCCATTACTTTTTGGAAGAGATGATAAACCAAAAAAAGTATACAATAATGTAATTGCGCTTAAAAATAAGGCAAACTAATAATCCCTAAAAATGACAACTATTTCACACAAATTATCTGTAAAAGAAAAAGTAGGTTATGCTCTTGGAGATTTAGCAGCCAATTTAGTTTTTCAAACTTTAGTAACCTATCTATCTTATTTTTATACAGATATTTATGGTCTAAAGCCAGAAGATGCCGCATTAGTAACCTTAACGGTTGGTCTTATAGCTGCGTTTGGTTTTAATCCTATAGTGGGGGCTTTGGCAGACAGAACAAACACTAAAATGGGTAAATTTAGACCATGGATTTTATGGACTGCAATACCCTTAGGAGTAACGGCATTATTAGCTTTTACTACGCCAGATTTTGAGTATCAAGGAAAGGTTATTTATGCTGTAATTACCTATTCTTTACTGTTATTGCTATACTCCGCAAATAATTTACCGTACTCTGCTTTAAGTGGGGTTATTACAGGAGATATGAAAGAGCGTAATAGCTTATCTGCATATCGATTTGTAGGTGTTTTAGGAGCACAATTTTTTGTACAAGTTTTTATGTACGATTTAATTTTAAAAGCAGGTAATGGAGATAAAGCTGCAGGTATGGAAACCGTAATGACCTATTTGGCAATTATAGGAACCATAATGTTATTGATTACGTTTTTTACAACAAAAGAAAGAGTAGTACCTAAGCCAGAACAACAATCTAGTTTAAAAGAAGATTTATCTGATTTGTTTAAAAACAAACCTTGGGTAATTATGTTGGTACTTACCACTCTAATCTTTGTTACGTTAGCAATGAAAGGTGGATCTTATGTTTATTATTTTGAAAACTTTGTTAATGAAGAAAAATTAAGACTGTTTTTAGATCCGTATAGATCAATTTTACCCACTTTTGAGAATGAAACCTCTTTTGGTTTAGGAGTCTTTAATGGAATTGGAATTTTAGTTGGGTTAATAGGAATCATTCTTTCTAAACGTTTGGCAGATAAATATGGAAAACGAAATGTTTTTGCTATTTCGCTTTTTATTTCAACCTTATTTATTATTGCTTTTTATTTTTATCAACCAGAATCTATAGAGCTTATATTTATTACTCAGATTTTACACATGTTTTTCTACGGAATTGGTACCCCAATTCTTTGGACGATGATTGCCGATGTAGCTGATTTTTCTGAGTGGAAAACAAACAGAAGAGCCACTGCTATTATTTTTTCTGCAATGATGGTTGGTTTAAAAGGAGGTATTAGTATTGGTAGTGCTTTAGTTTCATCAATTTTAGGAGCCTATGGATATGATTCTCATTTAGAAGTACAAAGTGAAACAGTTATTCATGGTACAAAATTATTAATTAGTTTGTATGCTGCAGTTCCATTTTTAATAGGTGTAGGTCTATTATATTTTTATGAAATTGATAAAAAAATGGAATTAAAAATTGAAAAAGAATTAAAAGAAAGAAGAGCAATTTAAAAAAAAATATAATGCCAGAAAATAGTATAGAACACATCAATTTTGATGAATTAAATAAAAAAGCCATTTCGCAACCATTAGTGTCTAATATTTATACAGCAGATCCATCTGCACATGTCTTTGATGGTAAGATATATATATATCCATCTCATGATATTGATGCTGGAGAAGCTTTTGATGACTTAGGAAGTCATTTTGCTATGGAAGATTACCATGTAATCTCTATGGATAGTATAGATAGTAAGGCGGTAGATAATGGTGTTGCTTTACATGTAGATGATGTTCCTTGGGCAAAACAACAAATGTGGGCACCAGATGCAAATGAAAAAGACGGTACTTACTATTTGTTTTTTCCAGCAAAAGCACATGATGATATTTTTAGAATTGGTGTAGCTACAAGTAAATCGCCTACGGGTCCGTTTAAAGCAGAACCAGAAGCAATTAAAGGTAGTTTTTCTATAGATCCAGCAGTTTTTAAAGATGATGATGGAAGTTATTATATGTACTTTGGTGGTCTTTGGGGTGGACAATTACAACGTTGGAGATCTGGAGAGTTTAATGCAAGCCAACCAGAAAGCCCAACAGCGTTTCTGCCAGAAGGTGATGAGCCAGCATTATTACCATACATTGCAAAAATGACTGGTGATTTATTAGAATTTGATGAAAAGCCAAAAGAAATTGAAATTGTTGATGAAAATGGAGATTTATTAGTAGCAAGTGATAATGATAGACGATTTTTTGAAGCAGCATGGTTACATAAACATAACGGAAAATATTACTTCTCCTACTCTACAGGTGATACTCATTTTATCTGTTATGGAATTAGTGATAGTCCTTATGGACCATTTACGTATGGTGGTAGAATTTTAGAACCAGTTGTTGGTTGGACATCTCATCACTCTGTTTGTAATATAGAAGGAAAAGATTATTTATTTTATCATGACTCTAGTTTATCTAAAGGAGTAACACATTTACGTTCTGTAAAAGTTGCAGAAATTAAATATTTAGAAGACGGACGTATTGAAACTTTAGAGCCATATCTATATTAATTTAATATAGATTATTTAATAAGAAAACTTCTTAAAAAAGAAAGTCGTTTAAAAATTTCTTTTTAAACGACTTTCTTTTTTGCATTTTAATAAGTATCCAAATCTATCTACTTTAGAAATTAATACTATGATAGAATTAAAATTAAAAATTTACTATGATAAGTGTTTTTTAGTAAAATATTGATGTGCTAAAAACTAAAAAAAATAAGTATTTTAATAAGTGCGTAATTGCTTTGTATGAGCTAACCCTACTTGTACAAATCTTAGAATAAATAAGAATATAGATATTTTAATTTTATAACTACACCCAACAGACAACTTAAGGAAGCTAAAGTTATCTGTTGGGTGTAATTATTTTCTAGAACTTGTTTAATCTATATAATGCTGTAATTTTAGTATTTAATGCTAAGTTTTTGTTATTGAATACTTTATATTAAAACTAATTGAGTTATACGTTTAGCTTCTGTTTTATTTGATTTTGATAAACTGGTTTGGCAACTACCATTCTTTCAATTGTTTTATGAAATATACTTTTCTGAAATTGAGATCTATTAATTCTAAAACAAAATTCATCAAAATAAGCTTGAATATGCCATTTACTTACATGAGTTGGTATTGCTCTAAGCCAAGACTTAACTTGCATAATCATGACATGTAATTGTTTAAAGTTAGCACCATTATTACTATAGATTTGCTCAATGTTATAAACTTCTTTCAAAGGTTCATATCCTCTCCATTTATCTGTTATTATTTTAGCAGATTTACTTATGTGTTCTTCAAAAATTGGTGTTAATGATTTTGCAGAATAGTCGTTTATAGATTTAATGTAAACTCTTTTCACCTTATTGTTATCTGTTAATTCTACTGCAATTACGGCTTTTTTCTTTTTTGTATCGTAACTCCTACCTTGTTTTCCTTCTTCTTTTCCTCCAACAGTAAACTCATCAACATGAATTAAGGTTTCTAGAGGATATTTTTGACTACTTTTCATTGCTTTACGAACTTTTTGCATAAAATACCATGCAGTTCCTTGACGAATACTAAAGCGTTTACCCATTTGAATACTTGAAGTACTTTTACTATTTGTGCTCATTTCAAAAGCAACACAAAACGCTTTTTGCAATCCAAATTTAACTTTATGAAAAAGTGTATTTGCAGTAGCACTTTCTACATGATGGCAAGCATAACAGTGATAATTATATCCAGCTTTTTCACAACCTTTTGTATGTCCACATTTACTACATTTAAAACCATCCTGCCATTTTATTTTTGATAAATAAGCTTTACAGGCTTCATCATTTGGTAGTTCTTTTATAAAGTTTAGTATATCTTGACCTTCAAAATTATCCATATATCAATGTTTTAAAGCTATAAGATACGGAAACTAAATGACTAACTCAAAAAACTAATTTAACAAAGTTAAATTTTAATCTTTCAAATAATTATTTTTAAATGGAAAAGCTTCATGGTTTTAGAATAGTACTGTGTTTTGTATGTGTATTTACTACATCGATTATTTCTGCACATGGTAGTTTGTCAAAAAGAATAAGAGTAAAAACAGCTGAAATTTCCGAGCATCCTAAAAATGAAAAACTATATTTTGAAAGAGGTTTCTTATATGAACAACACGAGGAATTCAATAAAGCAATAAAAGACTATTTAAAATCAGAAAAACTAGGAAATTCTAACATATTAATTCAATATAGAAAGGCCAAAACATATTATTACCAAGGTAAATTTTCTAAGGCGTTGGAATCTTCCAACTTATATTTAGAAAAAAATAGTACCGATGTAAAGATTCATAAGTTACATGCTCAAATATTAATTCTTTCTGAAGCCTATTATAAAGCAATACCCTACTACAGTTATTTTATTAAAAATACAATAGACATTAACCCTAGAGATGTTATAGAATATAGTGAGGTTTTTTTATCAATAAATAATAATAACTATTCAAAAGCTATAGAGGTAATAGAATTGGGCTTGAATAAATTGGGAAAAGATGTTTTTTCATTACAGTTAAAAAAATTAGAGTATTTAGAAGCATCGTTACAATTTGATAAAGTAATAGAGCAATACAATTACTTTATTTTAAGCTCTAGTAGAAAGGAATTTTGGTATTATAAAAAAGCGAAGTATTTATTTGAAAATAATAAAATTAACGATACTAAAATTGCAATTCAGCAAGTAAAAACAGCAATACTTTTGTTGAATGACAAAATTATTAATACAACATCAATTAAAAATTTAAAACAGCAAATTAACTTACTTGAATTAAACTTAAATCAATAAACCATGATTAAAACAATTTACATTACACTCTTGATACTGTTTTTAACAACCTTATCAAATGCTCAAAATAAAACAACCATAATTCCTATGGATGCAGATTGGAAATATCTTGTAACGCCAGCTGCACCAGATAATGATGCAGAAGGTGACACTTGGAAAGTAAATGCATTTGATGATACAACGTGGCCAATTGGAGCTGCTCAATTAGGGTATGGAAATAATGGAGATGGAGACCAAACGACTATCGGTTTTGGTGGAGATAGCTCTAATAAATACAGAACTACCTATTTTAGAAAAAGTTTTACAGCTACTGCAGCAAATTTAGCAGATCTTACATTACATATTGATGGCTATATAGACGACGGTGTTGTTATTTATCTAAATGGGGCTGAAATTTGGCGTGATAACATTGCTTCTGGTGCAGTGGATTATGCTACCAAAACTATTACAGATTATGAGGGTGGCTTTTCAGCTTCATTAACCAACTCTTTAGTTTTGGGAACGAATGTTTTATCTGCAGAATTACATCAAGTAAGTAGTAGCAGTTCTGATTTAAGTTTTAATTTGCAATTGGCAACCTCTACTGATAATACAAATCTGAGTGACGAAGTTATTTCTACAGGTTCTAATTGGAAATATTCTGATTTAGGCGCCGCACCTGACAATGATACAGAAGGAGATACCTGGAAACAAAATACCTATAACGATGCCTCTTGGGCTTCTGGTAATGCACAGCTTGGGTATGGTGAAAGTGATCAAGCTACTGTAATTAGCAAAATAGCAAAAACAGCCTACTTTAGAAAAGAGTTTAATTTAACAAAAGATCAAGCAGCTTTTACGTATGTACAAATGTCTGCATTGGTAGATGATGGAATGGTTGTATATCTAAATGGAAATGAAGTTTGGAGAGATAATCTGCCTTCAGGTACTATTGATTATGGAACTTTTGCAAGAACAGATTATGAAAACACACAAGTTGATGAGGTTATAACAAGTACTTTATTGGAAGGCAAAAATACTATAGCGGTAGAAGTACACCAACTTTCCTTAACAAGTTCAGATATTAGCTTCGATTTTGAATTAAAAGTTAGTGCACAAATTACAGCTGAATTAAAAAGAGCTCCTTATTTACAAAAAGGAAGTTCTAACGCTATGACTATAAAGTATAGAACGAGTGCAGATACAGAAACTATTATTAATTATGGAACTTCTTTAGGTTCATTAAACAGTATAGTATCTGAGAATACGTTAAAAAGTGACCATGAAATTGAAATAACAGGATTACTTCCTGATACAAAATACTATTACGAAATAGCCTACAGTTCAGGTGTTTTCTTAGCAGAGTCTAGTGATTTATTTTTTAAAACAGCCCCAGAAGTTGGTTCAGACCAATTTGTTAGAGCTTGGATTTTAGGTGATGCTGGTACAGGTAATCAAAACCAAAAAAATGTAAGAGATAGATACTATGATTACGTTAAAAACGCAGCTACTAAAAACCCTAATCAAACAGATATGATGTTGTTTTTAGGTGATAATGCTTATAATGATGGATTAGATGTAGAATATCAAAGAGCTTTTTTCGATATTTATGAAGCACAGTTAAAAAATACTGTTTCTTGGTCAACACTTGGTAATCACGATGGTTATTCTTCTAATTCAAATTCTCAAACAGGACCATATTATGATATTTTTACGTTTCCTACTGCTGCAGAATCTGGTGGAATTGCTTCTGGAACAGAGGCTTATTATTCTTTCGATTATGCAAATATCCATTTTATTGTATTAGAGTCTTATACTTTAGATGAAGACGCAACACAAATAGCTTGGTGTAAACAAGATATGCAAGATACCAAACAAGATTGGATTGTTGCAGTATTCCATCATCCACCTTATTCAAAAGGTTCTCATGATTCTGATAATGAGAGTGAATTAATAAATATGAGAACTAAATTTTTACCTATTTTAGAAGATAATGGAGTTGATTTAGTATTAAACGGTCATTCACATTCTTATGAAAGATCTTTTTTTATAAATAAACATTACGGAAATTCAGATACCTTTAGTACTACAATAAATACGGTTGGTGTAAATGGTAATTTATCAGGAAAAGCAGATACATCAGATGGTGCTTACAAGAAAACAAATACTCAAAACCCAGGGGCTGTTTATATTACCACAGGGTCAGCTGGTAAAATTTCTGGAGGAGATTTAGATCATGAGGCTATGTATTCTTCTTTAAATGAATTAGGGTCTTGTGTTTTAGAAATTGATAGCGATGGTGGATCCGGACAAAATTTAACAATTAAGTTTATAAATGATTCTGGTTCAGTATCAGATTATTTTACAATTAACAAAACCGGAGTAACACTTTCTACAAAAGTTAATAAATTAGAAGATAATGATGTTAGAATATATCCTGTTCCAGTAAATGGTATTTTAAATATAGAGGTTACTTTAAATCAGCAATTAAAGACTGTAAATATATATAATATAGTGGGGGAACTAGTGAAAACTACTACTCGTGATAAAATTAATTTGAGCACACTAACTAAAGGTACATACGTCGTTCAAATCATTACAGATAAAGGAGATTTAACTAAAAGTATTGTAATTGAATAATTATTCAAAAAATTGTTACTTGCTTAAATAGTACTATAATATTAATAACTTAAAGGTAGTGGTTTTATATCACTACCTTTTTTTGTTTCATATTCTTTTGTTTTCAGTTGTTTAGAGTAGAATACCTATTGCAATTCTTAAATAAAAATAAAATTATTTTTTTGTACAAACTTTAAAATCTAGAATTCTACCTGTGGTATCTATTTATAAACGGTAATATGAATCTAAATAGGTGTTGACTGTTGATTAAAGTTGGTATTTAATGCTCTTAAATAGTTTGTAAAAGTAAATTGTACTAAAAATAGAAGTAGACTTTTTAGGTAGTAAAGCAAAGTAATAAATTTATGATGTTTTGGTAGCTTAATTTAAACAAGCAACAAAAAAGTCCTAACAATTTTAATTGTTAGGACTTTTTAATTTTAAGAAGTTAAAGTTCTTATTCCTTCATTAAGAAATCTTTTAAATCTTGGTACGTAGAAGCTTTGTAAGCTACTTTTTTATTGTTGATTACCTTTTTAATCTGTTCAGGAATTGCAACTTTAACAGGTAAAGTTTCTTCTACAACATCTAAAAACTTTACAGGATGTGCAGTTTCTAGAAAAACACCGAATTCATTTTCTTTTAAACCATGTTTTTTCAACCCTAAGTAACCAACAGCTCCATGAGGGTCTGCAACATAACCAGAGTTTGCATAAATTTCTTTCATAGTTGCACGTGTTTCATCATCAGAAAAACTATATGAAGAAAAAGCAGTTTTAAGAGCTTTTAAGTCGTTATTAAATAATTCTTGTATTCTGATAAAGTTACTAGGGTTACCAACATCCATGGCGTTAGAAATAGTTGCTTTAGATGGTTTTGGTTTGTAAACACCATCCACTAAATAATTAGGAACCGTATCATTTACATTTGTAGAGGCTACAAAGTGTTTAATTGGTAAACCTAATTTTTGTGCCATGATTCCTGCGCAAATATTACCAAAATTTCCACTAGGAACAGAAAATATGAGGTCTTTATGTTTTTTATGTAATTCTTTATAAGCAAAGAAAAAATAAAACATTTGTGGTAACCAACGCGCAACGTTTATAGAGTTTGCTGAGGTTAATGTTTTGGTGATTTCTTCATCTAAAAAAGCAGTTTTTACCATTTCTTGACAATCATCAAAAACGCCATCTACTTCTAATGCTTTAATATTCTGACCAAGAGTTGTCAGTTGTTTTTCTTGAATATCACTTACTTTACCAGAAGGATATAAAATAACCACATTTACACCTTTTGCACCTAAAAACCCGTTGGCAACTGCACCACCAGTATCTCCAGAAGTAGCTACTAAAACAGTAACTTCATCATCTCTATCTTTGTTGAAGTATTCTAAACATTGTGCCATAAATTTAGCGCCAACGTCTTTAAAAGCCATCGTTGGGCCGTGAAACAATTCTAAAGCAGCAATATTATCATCCACTTCTACCAAAGGAAAATCGAAAGAAACGGTTTTTGCAACAATCTCTTTTAATTTTTCAGTCGGAATTTCATCACCTACAAACTGTTTAATTACCTCATACGCAATTTCATGATTTGTGTAATCAGAAATATTTTCGATAAAATCTTTTGAAAGTTGTTGAATATTATCTGGAAAATAAATTCCTCTGTCTTTTGCTAAACCTTGTACAACTGCATTTTTAAAAGTTGATATTGGTGATTTATGATGTAAACTGTAATAGTTCATTTTGTATGTTTATTAGTCATTGCGAGAGCAACGAAGCAATCTGTTTGTTAGAAAGAGATTACTTCAGTCATTCTTCCTTCGTAATGACGATTAATTACTATTTATTATTTTCATTCCTTTATGATTCACTTTAGAAATAAACATTTCAAAGTCAATACCTGTATTTTTATAACTCTCTTCGATGCTTTTGTAAACCTCTTTTGCAATTTCATCACCTTTACAAAGTGCGAAAATTGTAGGTCCAGAACCACTAATTCCTGCGCCTAAAGCACCTGCTTTTATAGCTGCGTTTTTAACATCATCAAAATGTGGAATTAATTTTTTACGATGAGGTTCTACAATAATATCAACCAAAGAATTACTAATTAGCTCGTAATTATCAGCATATAAACCGCTAATTAAACCACCAACATTTGCCCATTGTGTAACTGCGTCTTTCAGTGCTATTTCTATAGGTAAAACGGCTCTAGCATCTTTTGTTTTTACTTCTACCTGCGGATGAATAGCCACCACTCTCAATTCACTCGGAACCGGTAATTTTATAATTTCTAACGGACTGTAGCTTCGTACTAAGACGAAACCACCATAAATGGCCGCAGAAACATTGTCTGCAATAGGAGTTCCGCAAGCAACTTCTTCACCAAACATGGCAAATTTTGTCAATTCTAAATCAGAATAAATATTCCCTAACAACTGATTTGCGCCAAAAGCAGCACCTGCAGCACTAGCAGCAGAACTACCTAATCCACTTCCAGGAGAAAAACCTTTGTGTATGGTTAATTCAATTCCAAAATCTGCATTTGCTTCATTCAGTATTTTTTTAACAACTGCACTAGCAGCATTTTCATCAACATTGTATGTTAAGTTTGCGCCAGTAATATTGGTTATTTTAACGCCTTTTTCAGAAGTTTTTGTAAAAGTCATTTTATCTCCAATTTCATCAACAGCAAAACCTAAAGAATCAAATCCGCAAGAGACATTGGCAACAGTAGCAGGAGCAAATATTTTTAAATAATCCATTTTTTTTTAAGTCTTCAGTTTTCAGTCGCAGTTTCCAGTCACAGTTTCCAGTCATTTGCTAACTGAGAACTGCTACTGCCACTGAATACTATTTTTATTTTTAGTTTGCAGTTTTCAGTCATAGTTTCCAGTCATTTGCTAACTGAAAACTGTGACTGCTTACTGAATACTTTTTTATTTGTTAGCTATTCTAATTACATCTGCAAAAATACCAGAAGCAGTAACATCTGCACCGGCACCAGCACCTTTTATAATTAAAGGATTTTCTGGATATCTGTCTGTAAAGAACAATACAATATTATCACTTCCTTCTAAATTATAAAAAGGATGATCTGACGGAATGTGTTGTAAACCAACATTTGCCTTTCCGTCTACAAATTCTGCTACATATTTTAATCGACAATCTTTATCGTTTGCTTCTTTAAATATATCTTGAAAATGCGCTTCATTTTTAGTTAAAGAAGCGTAAAAATCATCATTATTAGTTGTGTTTAAGCTTTCATCAGGTAAAAAGGCATTTTTTGCAATGTCTTCTAATTCCATCTTATAGCCACTTTCTCTCGCTAAAATTAATATTTTACGAGCAACATCTACACCACTTAAATCAATTTTTGGATCTGGTTCTGTATACCCTTCTTTTTGAGCAGCAGCAACAACGTCATGAAAAGTTGAATTTTCATTAAAGTTATTGAATACAAAATTTAAACTTCCAGATAACACAGCTTGAATTTTATGAACTCTATCTCCAGAGTTGATTAAGTTTTTAAGTGTATCAATAATTGGTAAACCTGCCCCAACGTTTGTTTCGAATAAGAAAGAAGCATTGTATTTTCTAGAAACTTGTTTTAACGTTTTATAGTTATCAAAACTAGAAGCACACGCAATTTTGTTACATGTTACCACAGAAATACTTTCGCGTAAATATTTTTCATAGATTTCAGAAACTTGTTGGTTTGCTGTGTTGTCTATAAAAACACTATTTATATGATTACTTTCTTTAACTTTTTTATGAAAGCTCTCTAAAGTTGTTGCTTCGCCATTCTCTAAAGCCTCTTTCCAATTATTTAGATCGATACCATTATCATCGAAAGCCATTTTTCTAGAATTGGCAATTCCGATAACATTAATACTTAATTTTAAGTTTTCTTTTAAGAACTTTTTTTGTTGATGAATTTGAGCTAGAAAACGTTCACCAACATTACCAACACCTGTTACAAACAAGTTTAATTGTTTCGTTCTTTCTTCAAAGAATTGCTCATGTAACGTGTTTAAAGCTTTCTTTGCATCATATTTATTAATAACTGCAGAGATGTTTTTTTCTGATGAACCTTGTGCAATTGCTCTCACATTTACATTGTTTCTTCCTAGGGCGCTAAACATTTGTCCGCTTAAACCTTGGTAGTTTTTCATGCTCTCACCAACCACGGCAATAATAGCCAAATTACTTTCAACAATAATTGGCTTAATTTTTTTCTTGTCTATTTCTATGCTAAAAGTATCGTCTAAAAGTTCTTTAGCTTTTGCAGCATCATTTTCAAAAACCCCTACGCAAATAGAATGCTCTGATGAAGCTTGTGTTATAAAAACTACATTTATTTTAGCAACAGAAAGTGTTTCGAATAAACGCTTAGAAAAACCAGGAATTCCAACCATTCCTCCACCTTCTAAAGTAATTAAGCTAATATCTTCTATATGAGAAATTCCTTTAACTTCATTACCGTTTTTAGGGTTCTTACAGATTAATGTTCCAGCACTTTCTGGTTCAAACGTATTTTTAATACGAATAGCAATTTCTTTTCTTAAAGCAGGCTGAATTGTTGGTGGATATAAAACTTTTGCTCCAAAATGAGACAACTCCATTGCTTCTTCATAAGAAATTTCTGAAATAGGATATGCTTGGTTTACAACTCTAGGGTTTGCAGTATACATACCAGAAACATCTGTCCAGATTTGTAATTCATTTGCATCTAAAGCGGCAGCATAAATGGAGGCAGTAAAATCAGAACCACCTCTACCTAATGTAGTTGTTTCTTCAAAAACATTCGAAGAGATAAAACCACCTAAAACAACAACCTGATGTTTGTTCTCTTCAAAAAAGGAAGTAATATTATTATTAGTGACTTTAAAATTTACTTGTGCATCTAAATACTGATTGTTTGTAATTATTAAATCTCTACTTTCTTTATGAGTAGCACCAAACAATTCTTTTGCTGCATTTGCAATAATATAAGAAGAAAGTCTTTCTCCAAAACTATATACTTTGGCTAGTGTTTTATCAGATAATTCTTGTAATAAGAAAATTCCTTCATAAATAGATAGTAATCTGTCAAATAGATAAGTAACCTCTTCGTGAACTTCTTTTTTATTTTTAGCAATTAAATCATCAATTACTTCAAAATGAATTTCTTTAATGGTTCCTAAAATTTCTTTAGCAGTTGTAATGTCTTCTAAAGCTTCATTTGCTCCAGCAAATAATTTATCAGTAGTTTTTCCGAAAGCAGAAACTACTACGGCTATTTTTTCTTTTTTAGATGCAGCCTCAACAATAGCTAAGACTTTTTGTATTTTTTCTGAACTTGCGACAGATGAACCGCCAAATTTTAATACTTTCATTTTTAATGAATAGTTTGTGTAATTAAATGTTTTATTGCCTTTATTTCGTTGTTATTCGAAACAATTATATAACCTGTGGTGATATGTATATAGTAGAACCCCTAAAGGGTAATTGTTGTAATTGTGCGAGTAATTGTGCGCATAGCAGTATAAACTACGTTTGTAGTTTTAGAAGAATTAGTATGTGTATTATATAAATTCACAAAGCAAAAATAGGAGTATTATTTAATTTTTCACCTTTAGGTGGGGATTATTTTATTTTTTAGACTGATTTATACGTAATTAATAAAAATATACTATTTAAAATATTGTTTTCCTATTATTTACGAATAGGTTTTAATTTTTCTTTAATAATTAAAGCAATCGGTTTATTCTGTATTTTACTTTCTAACCAGGATAAAATATCTAAGTATAAGAAAGCTCTTTTTTCGTACGGATGATTCTCGAAGGTTTTTAATTTGGCATGAATTTTTTTAAACTCATTCCTTATTTCATGCGGAAAAACATCACTCAAATCTCTAATAGAGGTTAGAAAAACTTTCTGAACTTCTTGTAGGTTTTCCATTTTTAGTAAGAACTTATAGGTATCTACAAACTGTCTTTCTAAATCGTAATCTAACCCACATTCATAATGTGCAATTAAGTTTAAAATACGTGCAAAACATTGTAAATCTTCTGCAGAACCTATGTTTTTAGAGCGAATTATTTTTTGTAAATAAATAATACACAATTTGTTTTTACCCATTCCAAAATACAAACAGGCAATTTTGTAGTAGAGTAAGACAATAAAATGACTGTCTAGTCTATTTTTATACTTTTCAATTTTATTATTAATAATGTCAACAAGATATTCTCCTTTTTCAAAAGAACCTTCTAAAAAGTGAAGGTGTAATTTATTAGAATAGAAATACAAGAAAATTAATAGTTCTGTATTGGTATTCATTGGTATTTCTTTTTGATCTATTTCAGATTCAAAAAGAGTTAATTCTCTTTTAAAAGTAGAAACTTTTTTCACTAAAAAAGAAGCTTCAAGTAAGTAGTTTTTAGATTTTAAATAGAAAACTGGGTGTGTATTAATCAGTTTTGGGCTGTCAAATAAATCAACACATTTTTTAGCATATTTATAGCTTAATAAAAAATCTTGCACCAAAAAACTATGCCAAAGATGTGCTTTGTATAACCATAATTTTTCACGAAAACCTAACTTTTGATAATCGTACTTTGGCATTCGATCACTAAAATATTTATCAACAAACTTTAGTTCTTCTTCATTTTTTACGTAGCCATTTTGTATTAAATGACTGTATAATTGTAATGATAAATTAGAAAGTTTGCTAGCAATTACATTGTCTTGGCTTAATTCTTTTGCCTGTATAGACAGTTGGTTTGCTCTGTTGCTTAAACTTCTTGTAATGTATTGTGTTTCTATTACTTTTTCTAGTTCTACAATTTCATAAGCAATATTTTTCTCATCATTATCTAAAGCCATGTTTTTGGCTTTTTCTAAAAGTTTTAAACTCTGTTTGTACAATCCCTTTTGATATAAAACAGTTGCAAAATCTAATTGTTCTCTAATTTGAATTCGCACATTTTTATGGGCAGGGTTTAAACGCAAACTAATTAATATCTGTTTATATAAATGCGCCTTTAAGTTAGAGAGTTGTTGCTTAGAAACAATTCCGCTGCCAATGATAACTTTTTCATCATATACCTTCAGTTTTTCTAAAAACTTAAATAAAGAAAAAAACTTAGCATCGATGTTTCCACCTAATCTACCTACATATAAATTAAATTGTCTCTTTTCTGACTTAGTTAAAGACTTAATTAAAACAAAAAGAGCATCATTTTGTTGATTGGCTGATGTAACACTTTTACTCATAAAGCTCTTATTATTAGGTTTTTAAGTTTTTGTAAATGATATTAGAAATCGTACGGAACTGTAAAAATAACTATTTATTTTAAGTTCAATATATACATTTGAGTTTAAATAAGATAATCTTTACAGAAATTATGCAAGATAACAAGGTTCAAATTTTTGACACGACATTAAGAGACGGAGAACAAGTTCCTGGCTGTAAGTTAGATACAGCTCAGAAATTAGTAATTGCTGAAAGATTAGATTTGTTGGGTGTAAATGTAATTGAAGCTGGTTTTCCGGTTTCTAGCCCAGGAGATTTTATTTCAGTAACTGAGATTTCAAAAATTATAAAAAATGCAACAGTTTGTGGTTTAACCAGAGCTGTAGAAAATGATATTAAGGTTGCAGCAGAGGCATTAAAATATGCAAAATATCCAAGAATTCATACAGGTATAGGTACCAGTGATTCTCATATAAAATTCAAATTTAATTCAACAAGAGAAAAAGTAATAGAACGTGCTGTAAAAGCAGTTTCTTATTCAAAGTCTTTTGTAGAAGATGTAGAGTTTTACGCAGAAGATGCAGGTAGAACAGACAATGAATATTTGGCAAGAGTATGTGAAGCTGTTATTAAAGCAGGAGCAACAGTTTTAAATATTCCAGATACAACGGGGTATTGTTTGCCAGAAGAATATGGTGCAAAAATTAAATACTTACGTGAAAACGTAAAAGGAATAGAAAACGTAATTCTTTCATGCCACTGTCATAACGATTTAGGTATGGCAACTGCAAATTCTATTGCAGGTGTAATTAATGGTGCTCGTCAAATAGAGTGTACTATTAATGGTATTGGAGAAAGAGCAGGAAATACAGCTTTAGAAGAAGTAGTAATGGTGTTAAAGCAGCATCCATATTTAAACCTAGAAACAAGTATCAATACAAAACTATTGTATGATACCAGTATAATGGTTAGAGAAAGTATGGGAATGCCGGTACAACCTAATAAAGCAATTGTTGGCGCAAATGCTTTTGCACATAGTTCTGGAATACACCAAGACGGAGTTATAAAAAACAGAGAAACATACGAAATTATGGATCCAGAAGATGTTGGTGTAACAGAAAGTGCTATTGTATTAACTGCAAGAAGTGGTAGAGCTGCATTGGCGTACAGAGCCAAAAAGATTGGTTATGAACTAACAAAAGTTCAGTTAGATGTTGCTTATGATGCTTTTTTAAGTACTGCAGATAAGCAAAAAGAAGTAAAAGATGATGATATTCATGCTATTATGACAGAGGTAGGTAAAATCTCTAAAGTAGCAACAGCTTAGAAATAAACTTTGTCTTCGAGGGTAGTTGTGAATTTTAAGACCACTATTTTAAAATAATCAACTACCTTTGATAAACAGAATAATTTTAGATTATAAGTAGAGAATGAAATACACAATTGCAATAATCCCCGGAGATGGTATTGGACCAGAAGTAACCACACAAGCAAAAAAAGCTTTAGATGCGGTAGCAGAAGTTTACGACCATATATTTTTATATAAAGAAGCTCAAATGGGCGCTTGTGCAATTGAAAAAACGGGTAATCCATTACCGCAAGAAACCATAGAGATCTGTAAAAATGCAGATGCAATTTTATGTGGAGCTATTGGAGAATTAAAGTACGATAATGACCCAACCTTAAAAATAAGACCAGAACAAGGTTTATTGCGTTTAAGACAAGAATTAGAATTGTTCTGTAATGTAAGACCTGTAAAAGCATATCCTAAATTACTCAAAAATTCACCTCTTAAAAAAGAGATTATTTCAGGTACAGATATCCTTATTTATAGAGAACTTTCTGCCGGAATTTATTTTGGCAAAAAAGAGTTAAGTGAAGATGGTAAAGAAGCATCAGATGTTTGTTCTTATACAGTAGATCAAATTTCTAGAATTACACATTTAGCCTTTAAAGCAGCCCAAGATAGAAAGAAAAAAATAACCTTAATAGATAAGGCAAATGTTTTAGCAACTTCTCGTTTGTGGAGAAAAACAGTTGCAAAAATAGGAGAACAATATCCAGATGTTGCTTTAGATTTTATGTTTATAGACAATGCAGCAATGCAAATTGTATTAAATCCAAAACGTTTCGATGTTATTTTAACAGAAAACCTTTTTGGAGACGTTATCTCAGATGTAGCCTGTGTAATCGGTGGTTCAATCGGTATCTTGGCATCAAGTTCGGTAGGTGAAAAAACCGCATTATTTGAGCCAATTCACGGTTCATACCCGCAAGCAGCAGGTAAAGATATTGCCAATCCTTTAGCATCTATTTTATCAGCAGCATTAATGCTAGAGCATTTAGGCTTGCATGATGAGGCAGACGCAATACAGAGAGCTGTAGAAAAATCGTTAGATTTAGGTATTACAACCCAAGATCTAAAAGGTAAAAACCAATATTCGGCTTCCACAGCAAAAGTGGGCGATTTTATAGCAGATTATATTGCAAACCAAGAAGATAGTAATATGAATTTTAAAAATATTCATATGGGACAAAGCACAATTATTTAAGTTTTTTAGAAGCTATTTCCAGCTTTCATTACTCGCTTTTTTTGTGAAAAACAAAAAAGAGCTCAAACAGACCATTCAATCTGGGCTAGACTTGTTTGCAAGCGGCTATCAATAAAAAAAATATTAGTTGTGTATTTAAATATAAATCGCAATATTTACACCAATGAAAAAACAATTATTAAATAGTATTTCAATTATCAACGTCATCGTAATTATTACGAATTGATAGGGAAGTGATATTTATATTTTTTATAAACGAACCTTCCATTAAAATGGAAGGTTTTTTTATGATTTTATTTTAAAGATTGAGTATCATAATTAAGTAGACTTAATTAACTTAAATTCAGTTAATTAGGGTGTTTTTTTAACACGTGAATTTAAAGTAAGTTATTGAATTTTATTCAATAAAAACAGAGAAACATAGTAATTTAGACAACAAATTGAAGAAAACATTAAATGAAACTAAATAAACACAGTAGCAGATTAACACAAGACGAATCTCAACCAGCATCACAAGCAATGTTGTATGCGGTAGGTTTAACGGATGAAGACATGCAGAAAGCGCAAGTTGGTATTGCGAGCACTGGTTATGATGGTAACCCATGTAATATGCATTTAAATAATTTGGCGGCAGAAGTCAAGATTGAAAGCAAAATTGCAGGTTTAGTCGGTTTAGGATTCAATACAATAGGTGTTTCAGATGGTATCTCTATGGGAACCTCTGGTATGAATTACTCATTAGCATCTAGAGATATTATTGCAGATTCTATAGAAACTGTAATGAATGCTCAAAGTTATGATGCATTGGTTTCTGTTGTTGGTTGTGATAAAAACATGCCAGGAGCCGTAATTGCAATGTTGCGTTTAAACCGTCCATCAATAATGATGTATGGTGGTACAATTGCATCTGGAAATTATAAAGGAAGAAAATTAAATGTTGTTTCTGCTTTTGAAGCTTTAGGTCAAAAAATGGCTGGCGAAATAGAAGAAGAAGAATATAGAGAAATTATAAAAAGAGCAATTCCAGGAGCCGGGGCATGTGGAGGTATGTATACTGCAAACACTATGGCTTCTGCAATAGAATGTATGGGGTTCTCATTACCTTATAACTCATCAATACCAGCAGAAAACCCTAATAAATTATCTGAAGCAGAAAGAACCGCTTTGGCAATTAAAAATTTATTAGAATTAGATTTAAAACCTTTAGATATAATTACTAAAAAATCTTTAGAAAATGCTATCGCAATTGTAAATGCTTTAGGTGGCTCTACAAATGCAGTATTACACTTTTTAGCAATTGCACATGCAGCAGATATTGAGTTTACATTGGCAGATTTTCAAAAAGTATCAGACAGAACTCCGTTAATAGCAGATTTAAAACCATCTGGTAAATACCTAATGGAAGATGTTCATAGTATTGGAGGAACACCGGCAATAATGAAATACTTATTAGATAAAGGGTATTTACATGGAGATTGTATGACGGTTACTGGTAAAACATTAGCAGAAAACTTAGAAAGTGTAGCAGCAATGGAATTTGATGAGCAAGATGTAATTCATCCAACAGATAAAGCATTAAAATCATCAGGAAATATTCAAATAATATATGGAAACCTTGCAACTGAAGGAGCTGTTGCAAAAATTTCTGGAAATGAAGGATTACTTTTCGAAGGAAAAGCAGTTGTTTATGATGGTGAACAAGCAGCAAATACAGGTATTGCTAACGGAGAAGTAGAAAGAGGAGATGTAGTTGTTATTAGATATGTTGGACCTAAAGGAGGACCCGGAATGCCAGAAATGTTAAAACCAACTTCGTTAATTATGGGAGCAGGTTTAGGAAAATCTGTAGCTTTAATTACAGATGGTCGTTTTTCTGGAGGAACCCATGGTTTTGTGGTTGGACATATTACACCAGAAGCACAATCTGGAGGTACAATCGGAATTTTAGAAACGGGAGATAAAATTAGAATTAGTGCAGAAGATAATTCTATAAATGTGTTAATTTCTGATGAAGAAATTGCAAAAAGAAAATCTAAATGGGTTGCACCAGCATTAAAGCACACCAAAGGAATTTTATATAAATATGCTAAATCAGTAGCGTCAGCATCTAAAGGATGTGTTACAGATTTGTAGTTTAAATAGAATAAAGAAACTAGATTAAAAGGGAGACAAGACGTCCTGCAAGGTTTCAAAAACCTTGTAGGTATAAAAAACAATAGTAATGAAACTAGTTTAATATCTATTTTCTAAACTCTATAATCTCATAAAGAAATAATATGGAAACGCAAACCATACAAAACAAACAAAACACAGCAAAAGTTACAGAAAGGATTTCTGGTAGCGAAGCAATCGTTAGGTGCTTAATAGCAGAAGATACTAAAATAATTTATGGATATCCTGGTGGAGCAATTATGCCAGTTTATGACGAATTATATAAGTATCAAGATAAAATTCATCACGTTTTAACACGTCATGAACAAGGTGCAACGCATTCTGCACAGGGATTTGCAAGAATTTCTGGTAAAGTAGGTGTGTGTATTGCAACTTCTGGCCCTGGGGCAACCAATTTAATAACTGGTATTGCAGATGCACAAATAGACTCTACACCAATGGTGTGTATTACGGGTCAGGTATTTTCTCATTTATTAGGAAGTGATGCGTTTCAAGAAACCGATATTGTTGGTATTTCTACACCAGTTACAAAATGGAACTGTCAAGTAACCAAAGCATCTCAAATTCCTGAGGCAATCGCAAAAGCTTTTTACATCGCAAAAAGCGGAAGACCAGGACCTGTTTTAGTAGATATTACTAAAGATGCACAACAAGAAATGTTCGATTTTTCTTATGAAAAATGCACAAAAGTTAGAAGTTATTTTCCGTTACCAAAAATAGATGTTTCATCAATTGAGGCTGCTGCAACATTAATTAATGCAGCAAAAAAGCCATTAGTAGTTTGGGGACAAGGAGTAATTTTAAGTGAAGCAGAAGAAGCGTTTAAAGCCGTAATTGAAAAAGCAGGTATTCCATCTGCTTGGACAATCTTAGGAGCTTCTGCAATTCCTACTTCACATCCATTAAATGTTGGTATGGTTGGTATGCATGGTAATTATGCACCAAACGTTTTAACAAACCAATGTGATGTTTTAATTGCAATTGGTATGCGTTTCGATGACCGTGTTACGGGTAGTTTAAACACGTATGCAAAACAAGCCAAAGTTATTCACTTTGAAATTGATCCTGCAGAGGTAGATAAAAACGTAAAAACAGATGTAGCGGTTTTAGGTGATGCAAAAGCAAGCTTAGAATTGTTGTTACCAATGTTAAATGAAAATAAGCATCCAGAATGGCGTAAGGAATTTGCAGATTTATACGCTATTGAGTATGAAAAAGTAATAAAAGGCGATTTGTACCCTACAAAAGAAGGGATTACAATGGGTGAGGTTTTAAAAGAAATAAACATTCAGAGTAAAGGAAATGCTGCAATTGTAAGTGATGTTGGTCAACACCAAATGATTGCTTGTAGATATGCAGAATTCAATAAAACCAAAAGTAACATTACTTCTGGTGGTTTAGGTACTATGGGCTTTGGTTTACCAGCAGCAATTGGTGCTAAAATGGCCGCTCCAGATAGAGAAGTTGTTTCTATTTCTGGTGATGGAGGTTACCAAATGACAATTCAGGAATTAGGAACTATTTTTCAGCAAAAAGCTGCGGTAAAAATAGTTGTTTTAAATAACGATTTCTTAGGAATGGTACGTCAATGGCAACAGTTATTTTTCGACAAACGTTATGCATCTACAGAAATGGTGAATCCAAATTTTGTAGCTATAGCAGAAGGGTATTATATAAAAGCGAAGAAAGTAACCAAACGTGAAGAATTAGCGGGTGCTGTTGCAGAAATGATGGCTAGTAAAGAGGCTTACTTTTTAGAAGTATGTGTAGAAAAAGAAGGAAATGTTTTTCCTATGATTCCTACAGGAGCAAGTGTTTCAGATATAAGGTTAGAGTAGAATTATATAAGTTGTCTCCTCGAGCGCAGTCGAGAGGTATTATTTAGGTCTCGACTGCGCTCGACCAGACATTCAAATTTATTATTATGAGTACAGAAAAACAATTTTACACAGTATCTATTTATACTGAAAATAATATTGGATTGTTGAACAGAATTTCGGCAATTTTCCAAAGAAGACACATAAATATAGAGAGTTTAAATACGTCTCCATCAGAAATACCGGGTGTTTCTAAATTTACCATTGTTGTAAGTATGACAGAGGAAAATATTAAGAAAATTATCGGTCAGATAGAGAAGCAAGTAGAGGTTATTAAAGCGTATTATCATAATGATGATGAAACAATTTATCAGATTTCTGGGTTGTTTAAAATTAAATCTGAATTGTTATTTGAAGAACCTCAAATTCAGAATATCATTAAAAAGAGCCACGCAAGAATTGTTACTGTAAATACAGAATTTTTTGTATTGGAAAAATCAGGAAAAAAAGAAGAAATAGTAGCATTATACGATCAATTAAGCGTTTTTGGTATTATGCAATATACACGTTCAGGACGTGTTGCTATTACTAAAGAAGAAATGAAAATTTCAGCATTACTAGAAACATACAACAACTAAATAAAGATAAAAGAGTAGCGATTATAGAAAACAGAAATAAAGATCATGTTTAAATCTTTTTTCTCTTTTCCTTGCTCTAATCAACAAACAAAAACAATAAAAATGTCAAATTATTTTAACACATTAACATTAAGAGAACAATTAGAACAATTAGGAAAATGTCGTTTTATGGACGCTTCAGAATTTGAAGACGGAGTAGAAGCATTGAAAGGGAAGAAAATTGTTATTGTAGGTTGTGGAGCACAAGGTTTAAACCAAGGTTTAAATATGAGAGAATCTGGTTTAGATATTTCTTATACTTTAAGAGGAGCTGCAATAGAACAAAAGAGACAATCTTATATTAATGCATCTTCAAATAATTTTGAAGTTGGTACGTATGAAGAAATGTTACCAACTGCAGATGTGGTAATTAATTTAACACCAGATAAACAACATACTAGTGTTGTAAATGCAGTAATGCCTTTAATGAAAAAAGGAGCTACATTATCTTACTCTCATGGTTTTAATATCGTAGAGGAAGGTATGAAAGTTCGTGAAGATTTAACTGTAATTATGGTGGCGCCAAAGTCTCCAGGATCTGAGGTTAGAGAAGAATATAAAAGAGGATTTGGAGTACCAACATTAATTGCGGTTCACCCAGAAAATGACCCAGAAGGAAAAGGTTGGGCAGAGGCAAAAGCATATGCTGTAGGAACAGGAGGACATAAAGCAGGTGTTTTACAATCTTCTTTTGTTGCTGAGGTAAAGTCAGATTTAATGGGAGAACAAACTATTTTATGTGGTTTGTTACAAACAGGAGCAATTTTATCTTTTGATAAAATGGTTGAAGAAGGAATTGAACCAGGTTATGCAGGTAAATTAATTCAATATGGTTGGGAAACTGTAACAGAAGCTTTAAAGCATGGTGGGATTACTAATATGATGGACAGATTGTCTAACCCTGCAAAAGTAGAAGCTTTTAGATTATCTGAAGAATTAAAAGATATTATGCGTCCGTTGTTTCAAAAACATATGGATGATATTATGACAGGTCATTTCTCTAAAACAATGATGGAAGACTGGGCTAATGATGATAAAAACTTATTAACTTGGAGAGCTGCAACAGGAGAAACTGCTTTTGAAAAACAAGTAATTACAACTGATGAAATTTCTGAACAAGAATATTTTGATCACGGAACATTATTAGTTGCTTTTGTAAGAGCTGGTGTAGAATTATCTTTCGAAGCAATGACAGATTCAGGAATTATAGCTGCTTCTGCATATTATGAATCTTTACATGAAACGCCATTAATTGCAAATACAATTGCAAGAATGAAATTGGCAGAAATGAACCGTGTAATTTCTGATACGGCAGAATATGGTTGTTATTTATTTGACCATGCTTGTAAGCCTTTATTAACAGATTTTATGAAAGATATAAAAACTGATATTATTGGTAAATCTTTTAGCTCAGAAAACGGAGTTGATAACCAAGAGTTAATTAGAATTAACGCTATTATTAGAAATCATCCAGTAGAAACAGTAGGTGCAAAACTAAGAGCTTCTATGACAGCAATGAAAGTTGTAAAAACTGCTTAATAAGTACGTTTTTAAAATAAAATGAACCTTAATTTAAGGTTTCAATAAAATACCATTTCCCCCAATAATACAATTAAAAAAACCTGTTAGATTTCAGAATCTAACAGGTTTTCTTTTTACATTTGATCGATGCAAACAAATCTAATTTATTACCCAAGTTTAGAAAGCGTAAAAGAAGCTTTAGAAAACTTAAAAGGTGTTGCTTTTGAGACGCCGCTTAGTAAAAACTTTAATTTATCAAAAGAACTAGAAGCAACAATTCTTTTTAAAAGAGAAGACTTACAGGTGGTACGTTCTTATAAAATTAGGGGAGCATATAATAAGATGTCTTCTTTAACTTTAGATGAAAAACAACGAGGAATAGTTTGTGCTAGCGCAGGTAATCATGCACAAGGAGTAGCTTTGTCTTGTAAGTTATTACAAATAAAAGGTACTATTTTTATGCCGTCTCCAACGCCGAATCAAAAAATTAACCAAGTAAAAATGTTTGGTGAAGATTTTATTGAAATCGTAATTGAAGGAGATACTTTTGATGATGCTTCTGATGCTGCAAAAATAGAATGTGACTCTAAAAATAAAACGTTTATCCATCCTTTTAATGATGAAAAGGTTATTGAAGGTCAGGCTACTGTTGGTTTAGAAATTTTAAACCAAACTAAAGAGAAAATAGATTATGTTTTTGTGCCTATTGGAGGTGGAGGATTGTCTGCAGGATTGTCTTCTGTTTTTAAATACTTATCGCCAGAAACAAAAGTAATTGGTGTGGAGCCAGCAGGTGCATCTTCTATGCTAACATCTCTTAAAAATAAAGAAAATACGTTATTAGAAACCATCGATTCTTTTGTAGATGGTGCAGCAGTAAAAAAAGTAGGTGATTTAAATTTTGCAATTTGCCAGCAAAACTTGTCAGAAGTAATTACGGTTCCAGAGGGTAAAATTTGTCAGACTATTTTAGATTTGTATAATAAAGATGCCATTGTAGTAGAGCCAGCAGGTGCTTTAAGTATTGCTGCTTTAGATTTTTTTGCTGATAAAATAAAAGGAAAAAACGTTGTTTGTGTGGTTAGTGGTAGTAATAATGACATTACAAGAACTGCAGAAATTAAAGAACGAGCCTTGTTGTATGCAAACCTAAAACATTATTTTATTGTAAAGTTTCCGCAAAGAGCAGGAGCGTTAAAAGAATTTGTAGCAGAAATTTTAGGACCTAATGATGATATTACTCATTTTGAATATACCAAAAAGAATAACAGAACAAATGGATCTGCTGTTGTTGGCTTAGAATTAAAATCTTCTAGAGATTTGGCTCCTTTAATTCAAAGAATGAAAGAAAACAATTTCTTTGGCGACTACCTAAATGATAAGCCAGATTTATTTCAATTTTTGGTGTAATTATATTAAGAATTTAATAAAAAGTAAAAATAGAACCTCGAAAACCATTTCGTGTTTTAAAGTCTAAATGAGGTGTTTTACAGTTATTTTTAGTTAATTTTGAAGTATAAATAATAGTCTATTTATTTTTGAATTATTATTTTTTATATAATTTATAAAATTAATTTATGAAGAAACAATTTAAAGAAATTCCAGAAGCATATAAAATAACATCACTGTTACATCAAAAAACATATTTAGTTAGTGGTGAGTTAAAAGAATGGGAAGGTGAAACTACAGAAGTATATTCTACAATTTCATCAACTAAAGACTACAAACCAACGTTGTTAGGTACTGTTCCTAACTTAACAGGTGAAGAAGGTTTAGAAGCATTAAATTCTGCTTATAGAGCTTATGATAAAGGGCAGGGTTTATGGCCAACAATGAGAGTTGCAGACAGAATTGAGTGTATGGAGGAATTTGCAGAGCAAATGAAAACCAAACGAGATGAGGTTGTAAAGTTGTTAATGTGGGAAATTGGAAAAGCATTACCAGATTCTGAAAAAGAATTTGATAGAACGATAGAATATATCTACGATACTATTGAAGACTATAAGCAAATGGATAGAGATTCTGCTAAGTTTGAAAAAAGTAGTGGAGTACACGCACATATTAGACGTGGTCCTTTAGGTGTAGTTTTATGTTTGGGCCCTTATAATTACCCTTTAAATGAAACATTTGCGTTGTTGATTCCTGCTTTAATTATGGGAAATACAGCGGTTTTTAAACCAGCTAAACATGGGGTTTTATTATTATCTCCGTTGTTAGAAGCTTTTCAAAATAGTTTTCCAGAAGGTGTGGTAAATGTTATTTATGGTAGAGGTCGTGTTTTAGCAACACCTATTATGAAAACGGGTAAAGTAGATGTGTTGGCTTTAATAGGTAACAGTAAATCTGCGAATGCAATTCAAGCAAACCACCCTTTTAAAAACAGATTACGTCTAGTATTAGGTTTAGAAGCTAAAAATCCGGGAATAGTTTTGCCAGATGCAGATTTAGACTTGGCAATAGATGAATGTCTTTCTGGAGCAACTTCTTTTAACGGACAACGTTGTACTGCGCTAAAGATTTTATATGTTCATGAACATATTGTAGATAAATTTAACAAACGATTTGCAAAAAGAGTTGATGCATTAAAGTTTGGAAACCCATGGGAAGACGGTGTAAAGTTAACACCTTTACCAGAACCAGAAAAACCAGCATATATTCAAGAATTAATTGACGATGCTACTTCTAAAGGTGCAAAAGTGATTAATAAAAAAGGAGGAAAAACTTCTGAAAATTATATTTTTCCGGCAGTTTTATATCCGGTTACTAAAGATATGAGAGTTTTTCAAGAAGAGCAATTCGGTCCAGTAACACCTATTGTTTCTTTTAAAAATATTCAAGAACCTTTAGATGATATGGCAGAATCTAATTACGGACAACAAGTGAGTGTTTTTGGAAGTGATGTAAAAACTTTGGCGCCATTAATTGATACTTTGGTAAATTTAGTGTGTAGAGTTAACTTAAACAGTGCTGCGCAAAGAGGTCCAGATGTGTATCCGTTTACGGGAAGAAAAGATTCTGCAGTGGCAACTTTAAGTGTGCATGATGCTTTGCGTTCTTTTTCTATTAGAACATTTTTAGCTTCTAAAGATACAGATTACAACAATGCTATTTTAGAAGAGTTATTAGATAAAAAAGCATCTAATTTTATAAGTACAGATTATCTTTTGTAAGAGAAGATAGAAGTTACATTAAATAAAAAAAACCTCCAATTTTGGAGGTTTTTTTATTTTATAATAAGTAATATCTTTCTAAATGCTTTAAAATAAGAGGTAGTTTTGGTTTTAAATTCTAGTAGTCATTTATTTAAACCTTTATAGTTAACATAGGTTTTAAAGCGTTTTTGGTTAAATTTTTTATAACACTACCTGTAAATAAATGTGCCAAACCGCTTCTGCCGTGTGTACTTAAGGCTATTAAGTCTACATTAATATCTTTGGCGAAATTTAAGATACCTTTTTCTACAGAAACATCATTATAGATGTTTATTTTGTGTTTTGGTAAGCTGTAATCAGTTATAAAGTCCTTTATTTTTTGTTTTGTTTCTGAAGTTGACTGAAAATTAGCAGGAGTATTTATTTTTAATAAATGAATGTTGCTATTAAAAATTTTAGCAAATTCTATAAATTTACCAAATACTTCTTTGTTCTCTTCTTTAAAATTAGAAGCAAAAACTAAATTTTTTAAATTAAACTTTCTACTATCCTTTTTTACAACAATTACGGGTCTTTTAGAGTTTCGTACTACTTTTTCAGTATTAGAGCCAATAAGCATTTCTTCTAGTTGAGAATGACCTTTAGAGCCCATTATTATTAAGTCTGCATCAATTTTATCAGCATATTTTTGTATTCCTTCAAAAGGATTGTTTAATTTTATAAAGTATTTAACTTGTGTTTCTTTATTAAAAAAATTTTCTTTAAAGGCTAGTACTTTTTCTCTAACTTTTCTTAAATACAACATGCTTTCAGGAATGCTAAATTTACTTCCAGATCCCATATCTATAACTCCTTTAGGTAGTTCTATAAGGTGAATAAGGTAAACTGTGGCATTTGTTTTTACTGCAATTCTTGCTGCCATTTTTGAGGCGTATTCAGAAGTTTTTGAAAAATCTATTGCGACTAAAATTTTTTTCATAATACAGCAAATTAGAGGTTAATATGATTGTATATAAAGTTACAAAAAATAATTGACTTAAACTTAGTTTGGTAAATCCCAAACATTTAGTATATTTGCACCGAAATTTACAATAAATGGAGAAGGAAGGGGACTAAAGAGTCCCCTCTTTTTATATTTTATTTTAGGATTTAAAATGGACCAAACCAAAGTAAGAAATTTAGTAGAGGAAGCACTGGCCGAGAATGAGTCGTTATATTTGATAGATTTATCTATTTCAGAAAACAACAAAATTCAGGTTACAGTAGATGGAGATAATGGTGTTCCTTTAAGTGAATGCATTAGAATTAGTAAAAGTGTAGATAATAATTTTGATAGAGAAGAAGAAGATTTTTCTCTAGAGGTTTCTACACCAGACATATCGCATCCATTAAAAGTGAAAAGGCAATATATTAAAAACATCAATAGAATACTTAAAGTAAAAACTTCTGAACAAGAATTTGAAGGAACTTTGGTAGAAGCAGATGAAGATAAGATTGTTTTAAATTGGAAAGCAAGAGAGCCAAAGCCAATAGGTAAAGGGAAGGTTACTGTAACAAAAACAGCAACTTTAGCCTATAAGGATATTATAGAAGCAAAAGTGAAGATTGTATTTTAAGCAAAAAATGTAATGGAGAATATAGCATTAATTGATTCGTTTTCAGAATTTAAAGATAACAAGAGTATAGACAGAGTAACATTAATGTCTATTTTAGAAGAGGTTTTTAGAGCTGCCCTAAAACGTAAGTTTGGTTCGGATGATAATTTTGATATAATTATTAACCCAGATAAAGGAGATTTAGAAATTTGGAGAAATAGAGTTGTTGTTGCAGATGGTTTTTCTGAGGATGATAACGAAGAAATTGAATTAGCGGAAGCAAGATTAATTGAGCCAGATTTTGAAATTGGTGAAGATGTATCTGAAGAAGTTAAGTTGATAGATTTAGGTAGAAGAGCTATCTTAGCATTACGTCAGAACTTAATTTCTAAAATTTACGAACACGATAGTACAAATATCTTTAAACAATTTAAAGATTTAGAAGGAGAATTATATACAGCCGAAGTACATCACATTCGTCACAATGCAATTATTTTGTTGGATGATGAAGGAAATGAAATTGTATTACCAAAGAGTGAGCAAATCCGTTCAGACTTTTTTAGAAAAGGAGATTCTGTAAAAGGAATTATTAAAACGGTAGAACTAAGAGGAAACAAACCAGCGATTATCTTATCTAGAACATCGCCAGTTTTCTTAAATAAATTATTTGAGCAAGAAATTCCAGAAGTTTTTGATGGTTTAATTACTGTTGAAGGAGTTGCAAGAATACCAGGAGAAAAAGCAAAAGTAGCGGTAGATTCTTATGATGATAGAATAGACCCTGTTGGAGCTTGTGTTGGTGTTAAAGGTTCAAGAATTCATGGAATTGTACGTGAATTAGGGAATGAGAATATAGATGTTATTAACTATACCAAAAACGAGCAGTTATTTATTTCAAGAGCATTAAGTCCTGCAAAAGTGACTTCAATGGAAATAGAAATGTTTGAAGAAGAAAGAAATGGTAAAAAAGGACGTGTAAGCGTTTTATTAAAACCAGAAGAAGTTTCTAAAGCAATTGGTAGAGGTGGTGTAAATATTCGTTTAGCAAGTGAGTTAACAGGTTACGAAATAGACGTTAAGAGAGAAGGTCTAGAAGAAGAAGACGTAGAGTTAACAGAGTTTGGAGACGAAATTGAAGATTGGGTTATTGCTGAATTCAAAAAGATTGGTTTAGATACTGCTAGAAGCGTATTAGAAACTAGTGTAGATGAGTTGGTGAAAAGAACCGATTTAGAAGAAGAAACAATTACGGATGTTCAAAAAATCTTGAAAGAGGAATTTGAGGACTAAGTATAGTAAAGAAGTAACGTAAAAAGCATATTTTTACAAGTATAAAGTTAAAAAGAATATATGTCTGTAGGCAAAACAATGAGGCTTAATAAAGTTTTAAGAGAATTAAACATTTCTCTTGATAGAGCAGTCGAATATTTAGCGGGAAAGGGTCACGAAATAGAATCGAGGCCAACCACTAAAATTACGGGTGACGTCTATCAAGTTTTACTTGATGGCTTTGAAAAAGATGCTAATAAGAAAGCAGCATCTAAAGAAGTTGGTGAAGAAAAACGAAAAGAGAAAGAAGCTATTCGTTTAGAGCATGAAGCTAAATTAGAGAAGAAAAGAGCGGAAGAGGTTAAGAAGGAAGAGGTTTTAAGAGCCAAAGCAGATAAATTAGAGTTTAAAACTGTTGGTAAAATCGATATTGATAATATTGGTAAAAAACCTGCTGACAAAGTTGAAAAGGTAAAAGAAGAACCAGTAGAGGTTGTTGCAGAACCTAAAACTAAAACAGAAGAACCTAAAGTTGATGAACCTAAAGTAGTAGCAGAAGCTCCAGTTGTAGAGTCTAAAGCAGAAGCTTCTAAGGTAGCAGAAACTCCGGTTGTTGAAAAACCAGTTGAAGAAAAATCAAAGGTTGTTATACCAGAGGTTAAAAAAGCTGTTTCTGAAATTGAAAAAGAAGTTTCTAAAGTTGGTGATAAACCAAAAGGGAAAAAAGACGCTTCAAAATCAGAAGAAAAAGCAGAAGAGGTTACTGCAGAAAATGCAGAAGCTATCAAAACGCAATATAAAAAGCTAGATGGTCCTAATTTTACAGGGAAGAAAATTGATTTAAAACAATTTGAAAGACCTAAGAAAAAGAAACCTGAACCTAAAAAAGATGCAAACGCAGACAAAAAGAAACGTAAGCGTATTGTAACTAAAGCTGGTGCGCCAGGTTCTGCTACGGCAAGACCAAGTAGACCAGGTCAAGGAAATAGAGCAGGTGGAAGTAGACCTCCATTTAATAGAGGTGGTAGAGGTGCCGCTAGACCAGCAGCAGTTAAAAAAGAAGAACCAACTGAAGCAGAAATTCAAAAACAAGTAAGAGAAACACTTGAGAAACTGCAAGGGAAATCTTCTAGAGGAAAAGGAGCAAAATACCGTAGAAATAAAAGGGACGCCCATAGAGAGCATTCTGATGCTGAGTTAGAAGCTCAAGCATTAGACAACAAAATCTTAAAGGTAACAGAATTTGTTACTGTAAGTGAAGTTGCAACGATGATGGAAGTACCTGTTACAAACATTATTTCTGCATGTATGTCTTTAGGTATGATGGTAACAATGAATCAGCGTTTAGATGCAGAAACATTAGTTATTGTTGCTGAAGAATTTAACCACAAAGTAGAATTTGTTGGTGCAGAAGTAGAAGAGTCTATAGAAGAAGTAATTGATAAACCAGAAGATTTAGAAAATCGTGCACCAATTATTACGGTAATGGGTCACGTAGATCATGGTAAAACATCTTTATTAGATTATATTAGAAAAGCAAATGTTATTGATGGCGAAAGCGGAGGGATTACACAGCATATTGGTGCGTACTCTGTAAAAGTTGGAGATCAAAAAATAGCATTCTTAGATACACCAGGTCACGAGGCGTTTACAGCAATGCGTGCACGTGGAGCTCAGGTAACAGATTTAGTTATTATTGTAGTTGCAGCAGATGATGATGTGATGCCGCAAACAAAAGAAGCAATTTCTCATGCACAAGCAGCAGGAGTGCCTATTATATTTGCAATCAATAAGATTGATAAACCAAATGCAAATCCAGATAATGTAAAAACGCAATTATCTCAAATGAATTTGTTGATAGAAGAATGGGGGGGTAACATACAGTCTCAAGATATTTCAGCAAAACATGGAACAGGTGTTCCAGAATTATTAGAGAAAGTTTTATTAGAAGCTGAAATTTTAGAATTGAAAGCAAATCCTAATAAAAATGCAGTTGGTGCAGTAGTGGAAGCATTATTAGATAAAGGTAGAGGATATGTTTCTACTGTATTAGTACAAGCTGGAACTTTAAAAATTGGAGATTACTTGTTAGCAGGTAAACACAGTGGTAAAGTAAGAGCAATGTTTGATGATAAAGGAACTAATTTAAAAGTTGCAGGTCCATCAACACCAGTATCTATTTTAGGTTTAGACGGAGCGCCACAAGCTGGAGACAAGTTTGTAGTATTTGATGATGAGAGAGAAGCAAAACAAATTGCCTCTAAACGTTCTCAATTACAACGTGAGCAATCTGTAAGAACTCAGAAAACATTAACGTTAGATGAAATTGGACGTAGAATTGCGTTAGGAGACTTTAAAGAATTAAACATTATCTTAAAAGGAGATGTAGATGGTTCTGTAGAAGCTTTAACAGATTCTTTCCAGAAACTATCAACAGAAGAAATTCAAGTAAATATTTTACATAAAGGTGTTGGAGCCATTACAGAAAGTGATGTGTTATTAGCAACAGCTTCAGATGCAATTATTGTTGGGTTTAATGTACGTCCGCAAGGAAATGCAAGAGCAGTAGCCGATAGAGAAGAAGTAGATATTAGAACATACTCTATTATTTATGCAGCTATCAATGACTTAAAAGACGCCATGGAAGGAATGTTATCTCCAGAAATGAAAGAAGAAGTTACGGGTAATGTAGAAATTAGAGAAATCTATAAAATCTCTAAAGTTGGTAACATTGCAGGTTGTATGGTAATGTCTGGTAAAATCCAAAGAGATTCTCAAATTAGAATTATTAGAGACGGAATTGTAGTGCACGACGGAACTTTAACAGCGTTAAAACGTTTTAAAGATGATGTTAGAGAAGTTACAAAAGGATTCGATTGTGGGGTTCAAATTAAAAACTACAATGATATTGTAGAAGGAGATGTAATTGAAGCTTACAAAGAAGTAGCAGTTAAGAAGAAATTGAAATAATAATTTCAAAACTTAGATATAAGATCGAGATTTCAGCATGCTGAAATCTCGATCTTTTTTTATGCCAATAAATTTAATCAGTCGTATTGCTGTTTATTTGGTATTATACTTATTTTAGCATAAATAATTATAAACCTTTGTAAGGTTTTTACTTTTAAGAAGACTTGAATACTAATATTATAAATAAATATAACAAACCATGAAAAAATCTATTTTATCAATTGCAATTTTTGCAATTACATTAATTAGTTCAACAGGAACAAATGCACAAGACTTTAAAGGTTTAGATAAAAGCCCAATGGATGGTGCTGCATACCCAAGTAGTTATAAAATTTCAGACAAAGTAGTAAAAGTAACGTACGGAAGGCCACAGTTAAATGGAAGGGAATTAAGTAAATTAGCTCCTGTTGATGAAGTTTGGAGAACAGGTGCAAATGAAGCTGCAGAAATTACTTTCTACAAAGATGTTGTTTTTGGTGGTAAGGATGTAAAAGCAGGAACTTATACGTTATTTACAATTCCTAAAACAGAAGGAGATTGGGTTGTAATTTTAAGTACAGCAAAAAATGTTTGGGGATCTTATTTTTATAAAGAAGACCAAGATGTTGTTAGAGTACCAGGTACGGTTTCTACATCAGACAAAAACATAGAAGCTTTTTCTATGGTGTTTGCAGATGATATGACATTAAAAATGGGATGGGCTAATACTATAGTTTCTGTTTCTATTAAATAATTTTCTTTAAGAAATAATTGAAACCGTCTAAATAAATTTAGACGGTTTTTTTATGTCATTTAATTTAAAGAAATGAATTTCTTGCTTACAAAGAATAAACGTAAATTTGTGCACTTTAATAAAAGAATCAAATGCAATATAATCACCTAGATATAGAAAAGAAATGGCAAAAATTTTGGGCAGAGAACCAAACTTTTAAAGCCAGTAATGAATCGGAAAAACCTAAATATTATGTTTTAGATATGTTTCCTTATCCATCCGGAGCAGGTTTACATGTTGGGCATCCTTTAGGATATATTGCCAGTGATATTTATGCACGTTACAAGCGCCATAAAGGTTTTAATGTATTGCATCCGCAAGGATATGATTCTTTTGGTTTACCAGCAGAACAATATGCAATTCAAACAGGTCAGCATCCTGCAAAAACTACAGAAGACAACGTAACAACGTATAGAAGACAATTAGATACAATTGGTTTTTCTTTCGATTGGAGCAGAGAAGTAAGAACTTCTAGCCCAGAGTATTACAAATGGACTCAGTGGATTTTTATTGAATTGTTTAATTCTTGGTATAACAAAGATTCAGACAAAGCAGAAGATATTTTTGAATTGGAAAATATCTTTACTAAAGAAGGAAATGCTACTGTAAAGGCAGTTTGCGATGAAGAGATTCAATCTTTTTCTGCAGATGATTGGAAAGCATTTACTAAAGTAGAACAAGAAGAAATTTTATTAAAATACCGTTTAACATTTTTGTCTGATACAGAAGTAAACTGGTGTCCTGCATTAGGAACCGTTTTAGCAAATGATGAAATTGTAAACGGAGTATCAGAAAGAGGAAGCCATCCTGTTATTCGTAAAAAGATGACACAATGGTCTATGAGAATTTCTGCATATGCACAACGTCTTTTAGACGGATTAGAAAAAATAGATTGGCCGCAACCTTTAAAAGATTCTCAAACCAATTGGATTGGAAAATCTGTTGGTGCAATGGTTTCTTTTGATGTTGATAATGGTGCTAAAAAAACTTCTTCTGAAGTAAAATTATCTTACAAAGAATTAGAAGCTTTAAAAGAATTACGTCAGAATTTATCGAAAGCAGAAACCGTTCTTTGGGACGAATTAAAGAATAAAAAAGGAGCAGCAAAATTTAGAAAAAAATATACAATAGGTACTTTTTTGGTAGATTATGTATGTTTAGCTAAAAACCTAATTGTAGAGTTTTCTGGTAAAGAAGATGAAGCAGCAAGAACAGCCTTTTTTAATAATGAAAGTTTTAATGTCGTTCGTTTTAAAAACGAAGAAGTAATTGAAAACGTTCTTAAAGTAGTTGCAGCAATTAATACTGCAATTCAATTTCCAAAAAAGATTGAAAAATCAGTAGAAGCAGAAGTAGTTGTAAAAGATGAGAAATCTTATAAGATTGATGTTTTTACAACAAGACCAGATACTATTTACGGAGTAAGTTTTATGACATTGGCTCCAGAACACGAGTTGGTTTCAAAAATTACAACAGATGCTCAAAAAGCAGATGTAGAAGCATATATTACTGCTACAGCAAAACGTTCTGAACGTGATAGAATGGCAGATGTAAAAACCATTTCTGGTGCTTTTACTGGTGCGTATGCAATTCACCCTTTTTCTGGAGAGAAAGTTCAAATTTGGATTGGAGATTACGTGTTAGCAAATTACGGAACAGGAGCTGTTATGGCTGTGCCTTGTGGAGATCAACGTGATTATGATTTTGCAAAACACTTTGGAATTCCGATTCCTAATATTTTTGAAGGTGTAGATATTTCTGAAGAAGCACATACCGGAAAAGATGGAACAAAGATTGCAAATTCAGACTTTTTATCAGGATTAAAATATAAGAAAGCATTAAAATTAGCCATTTTTGAAATGGAGAAACGTGGCTTCGGTTACGGAAAAATAAACTACCGTTTGCGTGATGCTGTTTTTAGCAGACAACGTTATTGGGGAGAACCTTTCCCAGTTTATTATAAAGACGGAATGCCACAAATGATTGATGCAGAACACTTGCCAATCGTATTGCCAGAAGTAGAAAAATACTTGCCAACCGAAGATGGAAAACCACCTTTAGGAAACGCAACAGAATGGGCTTGGGATTCTCGTGGAAAGAAAGTTGTTTCTAACGATAAGTTAAAAAATAAGACTGTTTATCCTTTAGAGTTAAACACAATGCCAGGTTGGGCGGGTAGTTCTTGGTACTTTAACAGGTATATGGATGCTACAAATTCTAACGAGTTTGCCAGCAAGGAAAGTTTAGAATATTGGAAAGAAGTAGATTTATATATTGGTGGATCTGAGCATGCAACCGGACATTTATTATATGCTCGTTTTTGGCAAAAATTCTTATTCGATAAAGGAATTGTACCTGTAGATGAGTTTGCCAAAAAACTGATTAACCAAGGAATGATTTTAGGAACTTCTGCATTTGTTTACAAAGCAACTGCTTTTGTAAAGAATGGTTGTGGTTGCTCTGATGAAAAATCTATGGATGATGTTTTAGAGAAAATCCCAACCGTATTTGTGTCTAAAAATACATTTACTTCTGATGACGAATTTGAAACGGTTGTTATAAATTACTTATTAGATAATAAATTCTTAGACCCTAATTTTGCAGATTTAGTAATGATTACTAAAACGGCTTTACATGCAGATGTTTCTTTAGTAAATGCTTCTGATGAGTTAGATGTGGATGGATTTAAGAATCATGCTTTAAATGCTGATTATAAGAATGCCGAATTTGTTTTAGAAAACGGAGCATATAAAGTAGGTCGTGAAGTAGAAAAAATGTCTAAGTCTAAATACAATGTGGTAAACCCAGATGCTATTTGCGAAGAATATGGAGCAGATAGTTTACGTTTATTCGAAATGTTTTTAGGACCTTTAGAACAAGCAAAGCCTTGGAAAACTTCTGGTATTTCTGGAGTTTCATCTTTCTTAAAGAAATTATGGAAACTATACTTTAACGAAGAAGTGTTTGAGGTTTCTGATGAAGCACCAACAAAAGACGAGCTTAAAACATTACATAAAACCATTAAGAAGGTAGAAGATGATATAGAGAATTTCTCTTTTAACACTTCTGTTTCTACCTTTATGATTGCTGTAAATGAATTAACTGCTTTAAAATGTAACAAGCGTGCAATTTTAGAACCTTTAGCAATTTTGGTTTCTCCTTATGCACCACACATTGCAGAAGAGTTATGGAGCTTATTAGGAAATAGTGAATCTATTTCTACTGTAGATTTCCCTGTTTTTGAAGCAAGTCATTTAGTAGAAAGTGCTAAAAATTATCCTATTTCTTTTAATGGAAAAATGCGTTTTACGTTAGAACTTCCTTTAGATTTATCGAAAGAAGAAATAGAAAAAATAGTAATGGAAAATGAAAAAACAATAGCACAGTTAGAAGGTAAAGCTCCTAAAAAAGTGATTATTGTTCCTGGTAAAATTATAAACATAGTTATTTAAAGGCGCAGCCTTTTTAATATTCGCTTGTTTGTAGTTTTTACCAAACTAAGTACAAAATATAAGTTGTCATTATCAAATGAGCCTTTTTAGGCGACTGAAAAATCTCAAAAAAAATAAAAAGTCATTACAAATATTTGTAATGACTTTTTTTATTTACCTATCTTGTCAACTCAATGAGTGTAACAAAAAATCAATTTTTTAAACGTCAAATTACTTTATCAGAAATTGGTGAAGTCGGACAAGGAAAATTACAAAAATCAAGTGTTTTAGTAGTTGGTTGTGGCGGATTAGGAAGCCCAATAGCGGTGTATTTAGCCGCAAGTGGAATTGGGAAAATACATTTAGTAGATTTCGATACCGTTGATGTTTCCAATCTACACAGACAAGTATTTTATGCTCTAGATGATGTAAATAAACCAAAAGCAGCCGTTTTATCAGAATTTATAAAAAAGAGAGCCCCTTTTACAGAAGTTACTTTTACAAATAAACCAATTACAAAAGATAATGTTTTTGGGTTGATTTCTCAGTTTGATATTGTTGTAGATGGTACAGATTCTTTGCCAACAAAATACTTATTAAACGATGCTTGTGTTCTTAAAAAGAAACCATTGGTGTACGGATCTTTGTATAAGTTTGATGGATATGTGTCTACTTTTAATGTTTTGCAGAAAGACGGAACGTATTCAGCAAATTTAAGAGATGCTTTTCCAGAAATGGCAACAGATATTCCCAATTGTTCAGAGGCAGGTACCATGAACTCGATTGTAGGTATTATTGCAACGCAACAAGTAAATGAAGTTTTAAAGTTGATAACAGGTATAGGAAAACCATTATCAAACGAATTGTTGATTTACAATTCGTTGCAAAATACACAATTAAAAATGAAGTTAAAACCAACTGTTTTAAAAGATAAAATTGTAAAATTATTTGAAGTGCAAACATATTTTGATGCAGTTTGTGAGCTTCAAAATAAGGATTGGCAAATATCATCAGAAGAGTTAAAAGAATATTTATCACTTGAAAAGCAGTCGAAAAGTTTAGAATTGATTGCTGTTTTACCCAATTTAAAATTGCCTTTTAAAGTTGATCAAACAATTCCTATTCAAGAATTTAATGTAGATGCAATTAAAATTGATTTAAATAAAACCTATGTGATGGTTTGTCAAAGAGGTTTTAATAGTTACAAAGCAACCAAAATGTTAAAAAAGAAATACCCAACACTTAAGGTTTTAAGTTTGTTTGGTGGAATTTCTAATTATAATAAATAATATTAAAATGAATACTCCTTCCAATTTTTATAGTGAAGAAAAGTTAGCATTAGAAAAAGATGCAACTCTTTTAAAAAAGAAATCTATAAACCTAAGTATTTTTAGGTTTGGAGTTTTTTTAGCGACTTGTTTTTTAATTTATTTAACTTTTGGTAAATATCCAGATGTTTTTATCATTGCCTTTTTAGGCATTTTACTATTTGGTTTTTTAGTTACAAAACACGTTAGTTTACAAAGAAAAAGAGCTATCATAAAAGCTAAGATTAATATAAATACGACAGAACTCGATGTTTTAAATAGAAAATTCCATCACTTAGAATCTGGTGAGGAGTTTGCAAATCCTATGCATTATTATAGTAATGATATCGATTTATTTGGTGTTGGTTCTTTTTTTCAATATTTAAATAGAACGGTTACTTCAGAAGGGAAAAAATTATTAGCTAAAACGTTTACGGAAAATAAAACGAATGAAATTGTAGAGAAGCAAAACACCATAAAAGAATTAGCAACAAAGGTAAAATGGAGGCAACACTTTGCTGCTTTGGCAAGCTTAATTACCACAAAAGATACGTCTGGTTTTATAGTAAATTGGGTTCAGAATTATAAAGCTGTTCTCCCTATGTTTTTAAAGGGAATTCAACTTGTTTTTTCTGTGCTTTCAATAGTGTTTATCGGTTTGGTTTCTTTCGGTTTTCTTTCTTTTTCTTATTTAGTAGTTTGGTTTTTTATTGGCCTTTTTATCAGCGCTGGCTTTGTTAAAAAAACAAGTAATTTGTATGCAGATACAGATAAAGTAAGAGAAACCTTTAAGCAATATCATGTGTTGTTAAATGAAATTGAGGGAGAAGAATTTTCGGCAACCATTTTAAAAGAAAAACAAGCAATTATAAAATCTGAAGATAAAAAAGCGTCAACTATTTTTAAAGAATTTTCTAAAGTTTTAGATGCTTTCGATCAACGTAATAATCTTGTAATTGCATTTTTTGGAAATGGATTTTTTCTACTTGATATTAGAAATGCAGTGAATGTAGAAAAATGGATTATTAATTATAAACACACAGTAGATAAATGGTTTTCTGTTGTTGCTTTTTTTGATGCTCAAAACTCATTGGCAAACTTTCATTTTAATCATACAAAATTTGTTTTTCCAGAAATCACAAATGAAAAAGAAGTAGTAAAAGCTACCAATTTAGGACATCCATTATTGGATGTAACAAAAAGAATTGACAACGATTTTACAATTAACAAAGAAGAGTTTTTTATTGTTACTGGAGCAAATATGGCGGGTAAAAGTACTTTTTTAAGAACCATTTCTTTATCTATTGTAATGGCAAATTGTGGGTTGCCTGTTTGTGCAGAAAATTTTAAATATTCGCCAATTAAGCTGATTACAAGCATGCGAACTACAGATTCTTTAACAGAAGATGAGTCTTATTTTTACTCAGAATTAAAGCGTTTAAAGTTTATTGTTGATGAAATTAAAACAACAGACTATTTTATCATTTTAGATGAAATTTTAAAAGGAACGAACAGTAAAGACAAAGCTATTGGCTCTAAAAAGTTTGTAGAAAAATTGACAAAATCTAAGTCAACCGGAATCATTGCAACTCACGATGTTAGTTTGTGTGAGCTAGAAAATGAGTTTACAGATATTAAAAACTATTATTTCGATGCAGAAATTATAAACGATGAACTACATTTCGATTACACTTTAAAAAACGGAATTTGTAAAAATATGAATGCTTCTTTCTTATTGCAAAAAATGGAAATTATTTAGAAGCTATTTCCTGCTTTCGCTATTGGCTTTTTTTTGAGAAAAAAAAAGAGCTCAAACAATTATCCTGTCTTAAGCGAAGTAGAAAGGCTCTATCAGGGTTAAACTTGTTTGCTTACTAAAGTTCTTATTTCGATTTTAAGAGAAGCTTTATAATAAATAGAACGTATAACGTGAGTAACCTTATGAGGTTTCTCTCTGCTAGTGCTCATTTGTAACGAGTACCGAAGCTAATGTTCTATATGTTATTGGTACTCGTTACAAACGAGCGCGAGCAATAAATCAATGAAAAGGTCTAATAGACAAAATTGTTTAGTTATTAAAATGGCTTAATCCTTAATGCGTATTGCAAACTTAATAAGGAAGGTTTTTTAAGACGACCAAAAAAATATTCAGACCTCACAGGTTTTTAAAACCTGTGAGGTCTTTTTTAAACATATAATTCACCACTCACTTGTTATTTAGAAGAATTGAAAAGTCACATAACAGTGATAACAAAAACCTGAGTAATATGATGAGATTTCTCGCTGCGTTTTAAAGAACAAACATCATTAACTAAAGCTTGCAAACAAGTATAGCCCCGCTTTCTACGGCATCCTTTTTTCTGTCAGTTCGAGTGAATTTGCTTTTTTGCAAATTTGTATCGAGAACAGAAGAAAAAAGATACAGTAGAAAGCGGGAAATAGCTTCAAAAAATAATGCTACACTTTTTGTAAAATACTCAAAGCAGTTTTTACGCTATCAATTCTTATAAAAGTGATTAATAATCGCAATCCGTTTTTAGATTCTTTCTCTTTCATAACACAACTTTTAGGGTTTAGTTGCACGTATTTTAACATGCGTGTAAAGGCATCTGTGTGGTAAAATTCACTTTGTTGATTGGCAACAAAATACCCCATCATTCTTTTTTGCTTTAGAATCACTTTTTCTAAACCAAGCTCTTTTGCCAACCATTTTATACGAACAGAATCTAATAAATCTTCTACTTGCGTAGGGAATTCTCCAAAACGGTCTATAATTTCAGTTTCAAAAACTTGTAGTTCTTCTTCAGTTTTTAATTCTCCTAATTTGTTATACAAAGCCAACCTTTCTGTGATTGAATTGATATAATCATCTGGGAAAAGAATTTCGAAATCAGTATCAATCGTAACCTCTTTTACGTACTCTTTAGGTTTAGAATTATCTGAAGGATAGAGTTCTTTAAATTCATTCTCTTTTAACTCTTCAATAGCTTCTTGTAGTATTTTTTGGTAGGTATCAAACCCAATATCATTGATAAAACCACTTTGCTCACCACCTAATAAATCTCCTGCACCACGAATTTCTAAATCTTTCATGGCAATGTTAATTCCGCTTCCTAAATCAGAAAATAAAACTAAGGCTTCTATACGTTTTCTAGCATCATCGGTCATCATATGATACGCCGGAGTGATAAAGTAACAGAATGCTTTTTTGTTAGATCGACCAACTCTACCACGCATTTGGTGTAAATCTGAAAGTCCGAAATTGTTAGCATTATTGATGAAAATTGTGTTGGCATTTGGTACATCTAAACCGCTTTCTATAATGGTTGTAGAAACCAAAACATCGAAATCTCCTGCCATAAAACCAAGCATTAAGCCCTCTAGTTTTTTACCTTCCATTTGTCCGTGACCAATACCTACTTTTGCGGTAGGAACTAATCTTTGTATTAAACCAGCAACTTCTTTTATGTTTTCTATTCTGTTGTGAATAAAGAAAACTTGTCCTCCACGAGAAACTTCGTAAGCAATAGCATCACGAATAGTTTCTTCAGAAAAACGAATTACATTACTTTCTATAGGATGTCTATTCGGCGGCGGTGTTTTTATAACAGACAAATCTCTTGCAGCCATTAAACTAAACTGTAAAGTTCTAGGAATTGGGGTTGCAGTTAGTGTTAATGTGTCTACGTTTTCTTTTAAAGTCTTTAATTTATCCTTTACAGCAACTCCAAATTTTTGCTCTTCGTCTATAATTAAAAGGCCTAGGTCCTTAAATTGTAGCCGTTTGTTAGTTAATTGATGCGTACCAATAATAATATCTACAGAACCGTCATTTACTCCGTTTATGGCTTCCGTTTTTTGTTTTACAGTTCTAAAACGATTTAGATAATCAATTTTTACAGGAAAATCTTTTAAACGCTCTGTAAAAGTTTGATAATGTTGAAAAGCAAGAATGGTTGTAGGTACTAAAATTGCGACTTGTTTACCGTTATCTACCGCTTTAAAAGCAGCTCTTACGGCAACTTCTGTTTTACCAAAACCAACATCACCACAGACTAATCTGTCCATGGGTTGTTCTTTTTCCATATCATTTTTTACATCTTGTGTAGATGTAAATTGATCTGGAGTATCCTCATACATAAAACTGCCTTCTAGTTCATGCTGAATGTGTGTATCTGGGCCAAAAGCAAAACCCTTTTGTAGTTTTCTTTTAGCGTATAGTTGAATTAAATTAAAAGCAATATGTTTAACTCTTGCTTTTGTTTTTTGTTTGATTTTTTTCCAAGCACCAGAACCTAATTTGTATATTTTAGGTGCTTTACCATCTTTACCATTGAACTTAGAAATTTTATGAAGCGAGTGAATACTTACATATAAAATATCTCTTTCTCCGTACACTAATTTAATGGCTTCTTGCTTTTTACCTTGAACGTCGATTTTTTGTAAACCACCAAATTTTCCAATTCCGTGATCCATGTGTGTTACATAATCTCCAATTTCTAGTTTGTTTAAATCTTGAAGCGTAATTGCCTGTTTTTTAGCGTACCCATTTTTTAAACGGAATTTATGATAACGCTCAAAAATTTGATGATCTGTGTAACAAACTAATCTATTTTCAACATCTATAAAACCCTGATATAAAGGGAAAACAACCGTTTCATAATGTACTTCTTGTGCTGCATCATCAAAAATATCATGAAAACGTTTTGCTTGTTGATCGTTTGCACAAAATATATAACTGGTAAATTTGGCTTTGTGATATTCTTCTAAGTTTTCTATTAATAAATTAAATTGTTTATTAAAAGAAGGTTGTGCTATGGTATTGAATTTAATTTCTGGCAAATCTTCTTGCAAAGTTTTAGAAACTTTGTAGGTATTTGTGTTTCCAAAATTTACCAATGTAAAATCTTGTAATTGATTTTTTATAAAATTACCATCGCAAAACAATTCTACTGGTTTTGCGTGTTTTATTTCTTTGGATAAATCTAGGAATGCTTCTTCTGCTTTTTGATAAAACTTATCTAGATTTCCAACAAGTAGATCTATATTTTTTGTAAAAACAACTGTTTTAGAAGAAATATATTTAAGAAAACTCTCTCTGTTTTCTTCCAATGTTTTATTTTCTACATTGGGCATTATAGAAATTTTCTTCAGTTTTTCTTTAGATAATTGTGTTTCTACATCAAAAGAACGGATACTATCTATTTCATCACCAAAAAACTCAACTCTGTAAGGTTCATCATTAGAAAAAGAAAAAACATCTATAATTCCTCCACGAACAGAGAAATCACCTGGTTCTGTAACAAAATCTACCCGTTTAAATTTGTATTCGAATAAAACTTCGTTTACAAAATCTAAAGATAAACTTTCGCCTACTGCTACTTTTAGTGTGTTTTTTTCTAGTTCTTTTTTAGTAACCACTTTTTCGAACAAAGCTGTTGGATAGGTTACAATTACTGCAGGTTTTTTACGTGAATTAATTCTGTTTAAAACCTCAGATCGTAATAAAACATTGGCATTGTCAGTTTCTTCTATTTGGTAAGGTCTTCTGTAGGATCCCGGATAAAAAAGTACATTTTTTTCACCTAGCAATTGTTCTAAATCGTTAAGGTAATAAGCTGCTTCTTCTTTATCGTTAAAGATTAAAAGAAAAGGTTTGTCTGCTTTTTTAAAAGTTTCTGAAATAACAAAAGACAACGAAGAACCGACCAAATTCGATATTTGAAAATGGTTTTTATCTTGTTGAAGTTGGTTAATTATCTGCGATACATTCGCAGAATTCTGATATTGATTTACAATGTTCTGCTTGCTCAACCCGAAATGTTTTAGCAAAGATATTAATTTGAATTTGTTAAAATAAAATGTTTTAAAACTATTTTAAATAAGACATAATTTTTTATTAAAATAGTTTAGTGAAATTATAAAGAAAGGTTTACGTTCTATATTCTGTAATGACGATTTAATTATTTTTGTTACATTTTAAAGCAGCAGATTATAATGTAAGGTATTGGTTTGTAAATTATGAATTTACAATTAATTAGGTGTTATTTTTGTTATATTCGAATAAATTAAAATTTCGACTAAATAAAAAACACAGCACTTTATTTTCTTTGTTTAATCAATATATTTGTAAAAAAAATTATTGGGAATTGGAAAATGTTTTTCTTTTACCCTAAAAAAGAAAAATTAAAATGAAACATATCGTTTTTACACTTGTTTTTTTATGTACCCTGCATAGTTTTAGTCAGAATGAAACTAATAAATGGGCTGTAACACTTGGTACAGGTTCTGTACTTTATTCTGTAGAAGATGGTAAAGATTTGGGAGGTAGGCTTATTCCTCAATTTCCAAGATTATCTCTTGCTACATATTTGTTTAAGAATGTAACTTTAGCAGGTAGTATTTCTAGTGATTTTAATGATAATCAAAAATACACCACGTTTGATGGTGAGTTTAGATATGATTTTGGTACTTCAGAAAGCACTATTAATCCTTTTGTTTTAATAGGAGGTAGCCTTGTAAAGTCTAAACATGTACTTCCAACTTTAAATTTTGGTATTGGTGGTACGCTTTGGATTTCTGATCATTTTGGATTACAAGGAATATTGATGCACAAGTATAATGAAGAAAGATTTAAAAGTCAGCGTTCTCATACATACGGTTCTGTTGGTGTTACATATCGTTTTTCATTTAGTGGAGGGAATAGTGGTTCTAGTTCTGGTAGAAAACGTATCTGGGAAGACAAACATTAATTTTCTATTTAGACCCATTGTATATTTTGATGAATTTATGTTAATTTGAGGGTCTCTTAGAGAGATAGGTTGTCAATATTTTACTAATTTCTTTTGCTGATAAAAAGGAATCTATCTGTTCATCTATAGTATTATTTGCACTTAAAATAATAGTAGATGGATAGCTAATGGTGTTGTTTTTAAAAGCAAGTACCTCTACTATCTCATGAATGCCAGACTTGTTCTTAAAAATCTTGTCTTTTATATTTACCAAGTCTTTACTTTCTGCATTAAAAGAGATAAAGTAAAACTCTTTATTTAATAAGGCTACCACTTTTTTATTGATAAAAGTATTTTTTTTCATCGCAAAACAATATTTACACCAGTTTGTATGAAAAAAAACTACAATTGGCCTTTTTTCTTTTTCTTGTAGTTTATAAGCCTCTTCAAAAGAGTAACTCTTTAAAGTATTGTTTTTCTGACTAAGTAATATACTAGTAGAAAATATAAAAAAGAAAAGAAGCGTTTTTTTCATTATTGTAGTTTATATCTAAGTCCTAAAAACATACGAGTTCCTTGATTTGAAGCGTATACATAAGCTGGGTCGAAATTTTCACTAAATGGTTCTGAAGCATTTAAGATACTATTGGCTGCAGGAGTAAAATTTAATAAGTTTTTTACACCTCCAAAAATTTCAAATTGATCATTAAGTGTTTTAGTGGCTTGTATGTTTTGAATACTGTACCATGGAGATGTTGGTGATCTTGGGTCTATATCTGTATTGTCTGATATTAATGGTAAATCCATTGGAGCGTATACATTACCTGTATAATCTAGTTTTAAATCGATTGCCTTTATTTTGTAAGAAATACTCCAAGTACCACTAAAACTTTCTGTTAATAATTGTTTTTCGGTAATTCCATTTTCAGTAGTAGATACCTCCATTAAAGTTGCACCCGCTATTATTGAAAGTCCATTTCTTAAATTGATATCTGTGTTTAGAGATATTCCTTTAGAAACTGCATGACCATTTAAATTTGAATAAATAATTTGTGTTGGTTCTGTTTCGTAATCTGGAATTATTTTATTGTCGAAATAAGTATAGAAAGCACTTGCATCTAAATTAATTATAGTGTTATTGACTGTAACTAACTTTTTAACATAGTTAATATTAGCATTCCAAGAAGTTTCTGGGAGTAATTCATCTTCAAAAACAACCTTTCTATTTCCTGTAAGTGCAGCATGATCTTCTGTAAAAACATTAGCAACCCTAAAACCATTACCAATACTAACCCTAAGTACATCTTCGTTATTTTCTGAGTTCCATTTATAATTTACTCTTGGAGAGAAAACACTTCCGTGTACATTATTATAATCATATCTTGCGCCTAAAAGCAACTTGTTTTTTGGAGATAGTGTAATTTCATCTTGAATAAAAGCACCTGGTAAATGAGTTATTGATGGAGCATTACCAGTATCACTATTTGTTGCTGTTGTGTTATCGTCATAATTTGTGTAACGATAAGCAACTCCCATTAGTAGATCATGGTTTTCGCCAAAAGTAGTGTCGTATGTTAATTGGCTAAAAGCAATAAATTGATCTGCTTTATAAAAAGTGTCTCCGTAATAAGAGTTTTGGTCATGTCCATTCGCGCTAAATTGTAAATTTATTTTTTTATCGGTAGGCAATTGGTAAGTTCCAAAAGTTTCCCATCTACTGGTGTAAATGCTTTCGCCATAAACCTCTGTTCCACCTCTATATTTAGGCTCCCAATTCATTTCTCCTCCCCATCTATCTTCGTAAACATAACGTCCGGCTACAGTAAAAATACGATTGTTTTTTCTTTCAAAATTAAATTTATTAAAAATAGAAATTCTGTCTTGTAAAGTCAAATCTGTAAAACCATCCTTATTATTATCAATAGGGTTTTGGTAATTAAAATAATTAACACCTAACAGTCCATCGGTTTTTCCTAATTTATATTTTAAACCAATATCTGTATTTACTTCTCCCCAAGAACTTGCATAAGATTCTACGGTAACTAACGGGGCTGAAGATGGCTTTTTAGTGATAATATTAATGATACCACCAACAGCTTCAGAACCATATAAAGTAGAAGCAGGACCTTTTACAATTTCTACACGTTCTATTAATGCCTGCGGAATTCCTGTTAATCCATACACGGTAGATAAGCCGCTTACAATGGGCATTCCGTCTATTAAAACAAAAGTATAAGGACCTTCTAATCCGTTAATATGAATATCTCCTGTGTTACAAACACTACAATTTACCTGCGGACGAACACCATTTACATTTTGTAAGGATTCAAAAATAGATGGTGCTGGGTTTTTCATAAAAAAAGTAGGAGAGTATACTTCTACAGGTACAGAACTATCTAGTTTTTTAACCGGTTTCATGGTTCCAGAAATTACAATTTCGTCTAAAGAGTTAGCTTCTGATAAAGAAAAGTTTTTAATAATTTTTTGATTTTCATCAATCGTTATTTTAATCGATTTAGATTTATAACCAACACTACTAATAACAAGTGTATAGTTTCCTTTTGGTATGTTTTTTAACTGATAAAAACCATTTTCGTTAGAAGCTGCTCCAATTTTAGATTTTTTTAAATACACATTCACGTAAGCTAGTGCATCTAATTTGTTAGTTATTTTACCAGAAATAGAATTATTCTGTGCAAAAATTGCATTTAAGCTGATAAGAGCTGCAAATAAGATAAGTCTTTTTAGTTTCATTTAATTTTATTTTATGGCAAATGTAATTTATTTTTTAGACTTGTCTAAAAATATATTTATTAAAATTAAAAAGTATATCTTTGTAGTATAAAATTTGTAGATGTTTACACTTTCTGAAGAAAATTATTTAAAAGCAATTTATCATTTAGAGTTAGATTCCGATAAAGGAATTAGTACAAATGCTATAGCTAAAAAATTAGAAACGAAAGCTTCTTCTGTTACAGATATGATTAAAAAATTGTCTGAAAAGGAAGTTGTTGTCTATAAAAAATATAAAGGTGTAAAATTAACCGTCTTGGGTAAAAAAACTGCCGCAAACATTGTAAGGAAACATAGGCTTTGGGAAGTTTTTTTAGTAGAAAAATTAAATTTTTCTTGGGATGAAGTTCATGATGTTGCAGAACAGTTAGAGCACATTAAGTCTCCAAAGTTAATAGAACAATTAGATGCTTTTTTAGGTTTTCCAACACGTGACCCTCATGGAGATCCTATCCCAGATAAGGAAGGTAATTTAAAAACCATCGAGAAAAGTTTATTATCAACTTTATTAAAAAGTGAAAGTGGAATTTGTATTGGTGTTGATGATTCTTCATCAGAATTTTTAAAATTCTTAGATAAAAAAGGTATTATATTAGGTAAACAAATTACCGTATTAGAAAAAGAAGATTTTGATGATTCAGTTTCCATTATGGTTGATGATAAAAAACTATCAATTTCAAACAAAATAGCTAACAATTTATATATTAAAAAAATATGAGTACTTACAGCCCAGTAGTAGCGCTTTTAGTGTTTTTTGGCGTTATTTTAGTCTTATTTATTATTTTTAATCCTAAAAAAGGACTCTTTTTTAAATACTTAAAAGCACGTAAAGAAACAGAGAAAACGGCTATTGAAGATGTTTTAAAGCTTTTGTATCATGACCCGAAGACATCTATAAATACCATTTTTAATGAACTAGATTTTAGTCATAGTTTGTTGTTAGAAAGTATTGATACTATGGTAGAATCTGGTTTGATAAGAAAAGAACACGATCTTTTTTCATTAACCGAAGACGGAGATGAATATGCGTTAAGAATTGTGAGAGCTCACCGTTTATGGGAAAAGTATTTATCAGAAAAAACAGGGTTTCATAAAACAGAATGGCACAGTAGAGCAGAGAAAAAAGAACACGAGTTATCTGGTGAAGAAGTAGAAAATTTGTCTACACTCTTAGGAAATCCGAGATATGACCCTCATGGAGATCCAATACCTACTAAGTCTGGTGAAATTCCAGAGAAAAAAGGAATGCTACTTGCAGATTTACCGATTTTGAATTTTGGAAAAATTATTCATATAGAAGATGAGCCTACAAGTATTTATAAACAAATTTTAGCAAAACATATTCATTTACATTCTCAGGTGTACATGAAAGAGATTAGTGAAAATCGTATTGTTTTTGAATCTGAAGGAGAGCAATTTGTGTTGCCGCCTATAGTAGCAAAAAATATTACCGTAATTTCTTTAGACAAAGCAGATGTTGTAGAAACAGATACGTTGCGTTTATCTAATTTAGAAAATAACCAAAAAGCAATAATTATTGGTGTTTCTAAAGAATGTAGAGGAGAAAATAGACGAAGATTATTAGATTTAGGTTTTGTAAAAGGAGCAACGGTTAGTATCGATTTGTTAAACCCGTTAGGAGATCCAAAAGCATTTTTAATTAAAGGAACGGCCATTGCTCTAAGAAAAGACCAGGCTGTTAAAATTTTAATTACCAAAGCATAAAAAAATGAAAACAGCACCAAAATCGGCTTGTGACACTTGTGCACATCATACTTTAGAAGGAGTTAAAAAATTAGGAGTAGATACAGAAAATGTAGATTTTGTAATTGCATTAGCAGGAAACCCTAATACAGGAAAAAGTACTGTTTTTAATGCGTTAACAGGTTTAAGGCAGCATACTGGGAATTGGCCAGGAAAAACAGTAACTAGAGCAGAAGGCGCGTTTGAATATCAGCAGCAAAAATTTAAATTAATAGATTTACCAGGTACCTATTCTTTAATGTCTCGATCGGAAGATGAAGAAGTAGCTAGAAATTTTATTCTTTTCGGTAAACCAACATTAACAGTAATAGTTGTTGATGCAAGTAGGTTAGAACGTAATTTAAACTTAGTGCTGCAAATTTTAGAGATTTCTTCGAATGCAGTTCTTTGTTTAAATTTAATGGATGAAGCAGAAAAAAATAATATAAACATAGATTACAGAAGTTTATCTAGAGAGTTAGGGATTCCTGTGGTACCAACAAGTGCAAGGTCTAAAGAAGGAATTCCAGAATTAATTGCTGCAATTAGCGATTTGGCAAACGGAAAAATAGTATGTAAACCTTATAAAATAAAAAGCATTCCAAAACATGTAGAAGATGCTGTTCAGAAGTTAAGCAATGCTATTAAAGAAGAATACCCAACTGTTTCTAATAGCAGGTGGTTAGCTTTTAGAGTTTTGGAAGGAGATTCACATATTTTAGAAGCCTTAAAAACAGGTGATTTTATTTAATTATAAAAAATGGAAACAAAAAATATTGATAAAATTATAGAATTATCAAACGAATTACGTTGGCAAATTGGCGATGATTTTCATGATAACTTAACAGAAGCAATTTATGCGGATGCTTCTAAGATTGTTGAAAAAACAGTTGTAAAAGACAATAAAAAAGGAGCTTTTTATTTAAATGCTAAAATAGATAAAGTAGTAACTAGTAAAATTTGGGGGTTTCCAATTATGCTATTGTTATTAGGTTTGGTACTTTGGTTAACTATTATTGGGGCAAATTATCCATCATCTATGTTGGCTAGTTTATTGTTAGATACTATTCATCCTTTATTAAAAGAAGGTGCAGCGTTCTTGAGTTTTCCTTGGTGGTTGTCTGGTTTTTTAATTGATGGCGTTTATTTAGCAGTTGCTTGGGTAATTGCTGTAATGTTGCCGCCAATGGCAATCTTTTTCCCATTATTTACCTTGTTAGAAGATTTTGGATATTTACCTAGAGTTGCTTTTAATATGGATTCACTTTTTAAAAAATCTGGAGCACATGGTAAACAAGCTTTAACCATGACCATGGGTTTTGGTTGTAATGCAGCAGGAGTTGTAGCAACAAGAATTATTGATAGTCCGAGAGAGCGATTAATAGCCATTATTACTAATAATTTTTCTTTGTGTAATGGTCGTTGGCCAACGCAGATTCTATTAGCAACAATTTTTATTGGTGCTGTTGTACCTTCTACATATTCTAGTTTAATTTCTTTAGTTGCCGTTGTTGGAATTGCCGTTTTAGGAATCTTTTTTATGTTTTTCTTTTCTTGGGCATTGTCTAAGACAGTTTTAAAAGGTGAGGTTTCTACCTTTAATTTAGAGCTTCCTCCTTATAGAACTCCTATGTTTTGGAAAACCATTTATACCTCTTTAATAGATAGAACAATAATTGTTTTATGGAGGGCAATTGTGTTTGCTGCGCCAGCAGGAGCCGTAATATGGCTGGTTTCTAATGTGTTTATAGGTGATGAAAGCATTGCTGTACATTTAATTAATTCTTTAGATGGATTTGGGTTTTTATTAGGTTTAAATGGTGTTATTCTACTAGCATATATTGTAGCAATTCCTGCCAATGAAATTGTAATTCCTTCTATATTAATGTTAACAGTTATGGTAACAGGAGTTGCTGGTGGAGCAGGAGCTGGAGTAATGTTTGAATTAGATTCTGTAACTGCTACTGGAGATATTTTAAGAAGTGGTGGATGGACGCTTTTAACAGCTGTAAATGTGATGCTATTTAGTTTATTACACAACCCATGTAGCACAACGATTTATACCATTTATAAAGAAACAAAAAGTAAAAAATGGACAGTGGTAGCAACAGTTTTACCAGTTGTAGCAGGTTTTATTGTTACTTTTTTAGTGGCGCAAATTTGGAGAATTTTAAGTTAATCACTCTAAAATAAATCTTGATATTTACCTAAACTTAATTGCTTAATTTGTATTTTGCAGTAAAATAAATTGTGCAAAATACATCTACCTTTCAGGTTTATAATGCTTCTGCAGGAAGTGGTAAAACCTTTACCCTTGTAAAAGAATACATAAAAGTCTTATTAACTTCTGAAGATATTTTTTCGTTTCAGAAAATATTAGCAATCACGTTTACCAACAAAGCAGCTGGTGAAATGAAAGAACGTGTGTTGTCTAGTTTAGAAGATTTTGCAGATGGTAAAGAGAACGATCTACTCAATATTATTATTGATGAAATTACTATTGATAAAGCAATAATTCAAGAAAGAAGTAAGAAAATTTTAGATGCAATTTTAAAAAATTACTCCGCTTTTTCTATTACTACCATTGATAGTTTTACACATAAAATAATAAAAAATTTCGCTTTCGATTTAGGCTTGTCGCTAAACTTTGAAGTAGAAATGGATGCTGTTTCTCTTTTAAATGAAGCCGTAGATGTTTTAATTTCTAAAATAGGTACCGATAAAAAATTAACCAATCTTTTAATTGATTATTCATTAGACAAAACAGATGATGATAAGTCTTGGGATATTTCTAGAGATTTAAGTGAATTTGCAAGAATCTTATTAAATGAAGATGATGTACAGCATTTTAGAAGTCTTGCAGATAAAAAATTAGAAGACTTTACAAATTTAAAAACAAAGCTTTACAATCAGCAAAAAGAATTGAAAGATTCTATTAAAAAAGTTGGTGAAGAATGCCTTCAATTAATAGAAAATAACGATTTAGAGCATAAAAATTTTATGCGAGGAACTATTCCTAAGTTCTTTGCTGATCTAAGTGAGAAGTCTGTAAATATAGATTTCATAAAACGAAGTGAAACGATAAAAAAAGCAATTGAGAATGATCAGTATTATTCAAAATCTACTGTAGATTCAGTTGCCACTTCTATAGATCAAATTGTTCCAGATATTGTTCGGTTATTTAAGGAAGCTGAGGTTATTTATCAGCAATTCTCTATGAATAAATTGGCGTTGAAAAGCATTATTCCTTTAGCTGTTTTAAATAATATCAATTCAGAATTAGAAACCATAAAAGAAGATAATAATATTCGATTAAATGCAGAGTTTAATCAATTGATTTCTGATAATATAAAAGATCAGCCAGCACCTTTTATTTATGAAAGAATTGGGCAACGTTTTCAGCATTATTTTATTGATGAAATGCAAGATACTTCTGTGCTGCAATGGCAAAACTTGGTGCCTTTAATAGATAATACATTAGCGCAAGAAAATAGTAACTTGTTGTTGGTTGGCGATGGAAAACAAGCTATTTATAGATGGCGTGGTGGAAAAGCAGAACAGTTTATAGAGTTAGGTTCTGATAGAGTAAACCCTTTTCATGTTTCTAAAGAAATTAAAAACTTAGAGACCAATTTTAGAAGTTATTCCGAAGTTATTAATTTTAATAATTCGTTTTTTCAGCATACGGCAAATTTTATTGAAAATGAATCGTATAAAAATATTTTTATAGAAGGAAATAAGCAAATAGAAAATGCTAAAAAAGGAGGTTTTGTCTCGTTGAGTTTCCTTGAAAAAAATGAAGATAAAGAACTTGAAAAAGTAAAATATCCGCAGAAAGTTTTAGAGAAAATACTTCAATTAAAAGAACAGTTTTCTTTGAGTGAAATTTGTGTATTAACCCGAACTAGAAAAGATGGGGTTGCAGTGGCAAATTATTTATCAGAAAAAGGAATTGATATTGTATCTTCGGAAACTTTATTACTTAAAAACAGTGCAAAAGTTACTTTTATTGTTGATGTTTTAAATGTTTTACAAAACCCGAGTGATGAAGAGACGCGGTTTGAAATGCTATATTTTTTACATCAACATTTACAAATAGAACAACCAAAACATGTCTTTTTTAATGAATTTGCAAAAGCTGATAATCAGACGATATTAGAGTCTTTAAAAAACCTTGGTGTAACGTTTAATATTTCATCATTTCATCAATTACCCTTTTATGAGAAAATAGAAGAAATTATTAGAGGTTTTAATTTGATAAATTCTTCGGATGCCTACATTCAGTTTTTTTTAGATGTTGTTTTAGAACAGCAAAGAAACGGAACCGATGTTGGTGAGTTTTTGGAGTTTTGGGAACTTAAAAAAGAACGCTTAAGTATTGTTGCCCCAGAAAGTGCAGGTGCTGTTCAGATTATGACGATTCATAAATCGAAAGGATTAGAATTTCCTGTGGTAATTTTCCCCTGCGATGTAGATATTTATAGACAGATAAAACCAAAATCGTGGTTAAATAAATTGCCAGAGTCATACGATGGTTTCGATGAGTTGTTGGTAGATTATAGTAAAAGTTTAAGTATTGTTAGTGAAAGAGGTTTAGATATTTATAATAAGCAAAGAGAAGAATTAGAATTAGATAATTTTAATTTGTTATACGTTACATTAACCAGGGCTGTAGAGCAATTACATGTTATTACGGATAAAAAAATATCCTCTAAAGGAGAAGAAAACACTAATTTTTATTCAGGCATTTTTATCAATTACTTAAAGCAACAAGGTCTTTGGAATGATGATGTCTCAGACTATTCTTTTGGAGTTAAACAAAGAGTTAGTAAAAAAGAAAAAGAAAGTTCTGTTGCAGAAATTCATGAGAAATTTATTTCTACTCCTTGGCAAGAACATAATATTGTTTTATTAGCAAACTCTTCTAAGTTATGGAATACAGAACAAGGAAAGGCAATTGATTTTGGAAATTTATTTCATGAAATTTTATCAAAAATTATTACTTTAAAAGATGTTGAAAAAGTAATTTCTATTTATTATCAACAAGGAGTTATAAATAATGAACAACAAATTTTTATTACAAAGAGTATTTTCAATATTGTAAATCATCCTAAATTAGAACTTTATTTTTCAGAAGGTGTTAAAGTTTTTAATGAAAGAGAAATTCTTGATGTAGATAATCACATTATCATTTTAGATAGATTAATTTTTATAGCGGATAAAAAGGTGGTTATTCTAGATTATAAAACAGGAAACCCTTCATCAGAACATCATCAGCAATTATTAAGGTATGAAAGAACTTTAAAATCGATGAATTTTACTGTAGATGAAAAACTATTGATCTATATTAATGATGTAATAGAAGTTGTTGAAGTGTAATTTATATAAAAAATAGTAACTTAGTAATCTTGATGTTACTATAAGTCAAGCAAGATAAATTTAAAAATAAAAAAGTAATTTAATTGCTTATTTTTCTTCTCTTTAAAGCTAAAAAAAAAGATTTGATTTCCCTTTACTTCATGCTAATGAGTGTTTTAAAGTACGATCTTGAAGTTTTTATAAAAATTAGGTAGAGAATTAAAGACGGGTAGAATTAATAAAACGTATTGTTTTAATAATATTTTGTAGATTTGTCTTTGTAGATACGATTTAAGGATTTACTTTTGCGTATTATAATAACGAACTTTTAATTTAAAAATTTGATAATGAAACGATTAAAAATAGCTGTGATAGCTTTGTTTACGTTGGTAACAGTTGGTAACGTAAACGCACAAGATGAAAACAACCCTTGGGCTGTAGGTTTTGGTGTAAACGTAGTAGACTTTTACAATGGTGATGACTTTAGTGACCAAATAAAAGATTTAATTGGTAATGGAGATTGGAATATTTTACCTTCTATTTCTAGAATATCTGGAGAGAAGTATTTAGACAAAGGTTTCTCTTTACAATTAGCAGGGTCTTTAAATAAAATTGAAACAGTTACAATTAAAGATGATTCAGATTTTCTTTATTGGGCTGTAGATGCAGTTGTAAAGTATGACTTAAATAACTTAGTTGGACAAACAGGTTGGTTTGATCCTTATGTATATTTAGGTGGAGGTTATACTTCTGTAGATTCTAGTGGTGAAGGAATGTTAAATGGTGGTTTAGGTTTTAATACTTGGTTTAATGATAACTTAGGTTTAAACTTTCAAACAGGAACTAAAAAAGGTTTTTCTGATAAAGTAAGAGCACACTATCAAACTTCTTTAGGTTTAGTAATTAAATTTGGAGGAAAAGATACAGACGGAGACGGAGTATATGATAAAGATGATATGTGTCCTGAAGAAGCAGGTTTAAAAGAATTTAATGGTTGTCCTGATGCTGATGGCGATGGAGTAAAAGATTCTGATGATGCTTGTCCTAACGTTGCAGGTTTAGCAGCTATGAACGGTTGTCCTGATTCTGACGGAGACGGTGTAGCTGATAAAGATGATATGTGTCCTAATGCTAAAGGTACAAAAGCTAATAAAGGTTGTCCTGATGCTGATGGAGACGGTGTAGCTGATAAAGATGATAAATGTCCTTCTATTGCAGGTCCAGCTGATAATGCAGGATGTCCTTGGCCAGATACTGACGGAGACGGAGTTTTAGATAAAGACGATAAATGTCCAGAGTTTGAAGGTGTAGCTTCTAATAATGGTTGTCCAGAAGAAGCTATGACTGCAGAGCAAATTGCAGCTTTATCAGGATTTTCAAAAGAAATTTTATTTGGTACAGATAGTGCTAGAATTAATAAAGCTTCTGCAGCAAAATTAGACAAGGTTTACGGTTTAATTAGTTCTGTTGATAATGTAATCTTTGTAGTAGAAGGTTATGCAGATAGTAGAGGTTCTGATTCTTATAACTTATACTTATCTGAAAGAAGAGCAGAATCTGCTAAAACTTATTTAGTAGGAAAAGGTTTTGATGCTAATAGATTAGAAACAATTGGTCAAGGAGAGAAAAATCCTATTGCTAATAACAATACTAATTTAGGAAGAAGTAAAAACAGAAGAGTAGTTATTCAGTTATCTGATAAATAATTGTCAACTACATTTTAATATAAAACTCTGCTCATTTTGAGCAGAGTTTTTTTTGTTTATGCTATTTGTTTCTTTTTCAATTAAAAAAGAGGAAAATCTTTTTTAATTAAAGACAAAAAAATTACCTTTGCAATCTGAAAAAAGAGGCTGAAATCTCTAAAAAAAAATAATAACTTTAATTAGATACATAATGTCTACAATAACAGGTAAAGTTTCACAAATTATTGGGCCAGTAATTGATGTTGAATTCAATACTGAAAATGAACTTCCTAAAATTTACGATTCGTTAGAAATCAAAAAAGCTGACGGCTCTATTTTAGTGTTAGAGGTACAACAGCATATTGGAGAAGATACAGTTAGAACTATCTCGATGGACGCTACTGATGGATTAAGTAGAGGAACTGAGGTTGTAGCTACAGGTAGTCCTATTCAAATGCCTATTGGAAACGATATTTATGGCCGTTTGTTTAATGTAACTGGAGACGCTATTGATGGTTTAGGGAACTTGAAAAAAGAAGGTAAAGATGGTTTACCAATTCACAGATCTGCACCTAAATTTGAAGATTTATCAGTATCTACAGAGGTTTTATTTACAGGTATAAAAGTAATCGACTTAATTGAGCCTTACGCAAAAGGAGGTAAGATTGGATTATTTGGTGGAGCCGGAGTAGGTAAGACAGTATTAATACAAGAGTTAATTAACAACATTGCAAAAGGACATGGTGGTTTATCAGTTTTTGCAGGTGTTGGAGAAAGAACTCGTGAAGGAAACGATTTACTTCGTGAAATGCTAGAATCTGGAATTATAAAATACGGAGACGATTTTATGCATTCTATGGAAGCAGGAGGATGGGACTTATCTAAAGTAGATAAACCAGGAATGAAAGATTCTAAAGCTACTTTCGTATTCGGTCAAATGAATGAGCCACCTGGAGCACGTGCACGTGTTGCATTGTCTGGTTTAACAATTGCAGAGTACTTTAGAGATGGAGCAGGAGAAGCAGAAGGTAAAGATGTACTTTTCTTTGTTGATAATATTTTCCGTTTTACACAAGCAGGTTCTGAAGTGTCAGCACTTTTAGGGCGTATGCCATCTGCGGTAGGTTACCAACCAACATTGGCAACTGAAATGGGTGCAATGCAAGAACGTATTACATCTACTAAAAAAGGTTCTATTACATCTGTACAAGCAGTTTATGTACCTGCAGATGATTTAACAGATCCAGCGCCAGCAACAACGTTTGCTCATTTAGATGCAACAACAGTATTGTCTCGTAAGATTGCAGAATTAGGTATTTACCCAGCGGTAGATCCTTTAGATTCTACTTCAAGAATTTTATCTGCAGCAATTTTAGGTGATGAACACTATAATACTGCAACAGCTGTAAAAGAAATTTTACAACGTTATAAAGAATTACAAGACATTATCGCTATTTTAGGTATGGAAGAATTATCTGAAGAGGATAAATTAGTAGTTCATAGAGCTAGACGTGTACAACGTTTCTTATCTCAACCTTTCCATGTAGCTGAACAATTTACTGGTATACCAGGAGTTTTAGTTGATATTAAAGACACTATTAAAGGTTTTAATATGATTATGGATGGTGAGTTAGATAAATACCCTGAAGCAGCATTTAACTTAAGAGGATCAATTCAAGATGCAATTGATGCTGGAGAAAAAATGTTAGCAGAAGCATAAAATTAGTCAGTGGTTTGCAGTTTACAATCTTTAAAAGAGTATAAACTGCAAATTGAAGACTGTAAACTATAAGAGATATGTTTTTAGAAATTGTAACACCAGAAGCTATATTATTTTCAGCAAGAATTGACTCATTGTCGGTTCCTGGAGAGAATGGTGAGTTTCAAATGTTAAATAATCACGCACCAATTGTTGCTAACTTAAAGGAAGGAATAGTTAAAATTCATGTTCATAGTAAAGAACATCTAGAATTCGATCAATTTAAAGGACATTATGAAATTCATATAGATGATGATAATATTCTAACAATTGCTATTAAATCTGGAACTTTAGAATTAAAAGATAATAAAGCAATTATTTTAGCAGATTAAATTTCTAAAATAATTATAAAAATTAAAAGTCTCAAAACATATGTTTTGAGACTTTTTTAATTTAGACACTCTCTATAAAATATTAAGTGCTTTTTTTTTTGCAATTTCCCCCTTTACTTTTCTTTTTATTTCATACACCAAAATTGATAAATAATTTAGAATAATCTGTTAGTGTAAACCTTTATATTTAAATAGGAAAAACACCTTTTTAAAATTTGGTTGTTATAAGGATAATGTTGATTAAGTATCTGATATTTAGGGATTAATATTTTTTGATATTGTTTAATGTTTTTATACTTTTATATATTATAATTTAAGTTGTATTTTCATACATATTAATCCAACTATGATGTTATGAAGGCGCTTTTTAAATTTTATCAAATATTTTTTTTATCATTATTTATCATTAGTTGTCAGTCTGAGACCATATCGCAGGTTCCGCAAGTTGATAGTTCTAGGCCTTCTAACACCATAACATATAAAGAAATGGCGAGTATGTTTCATCAATATGATATAGGGCAGAAACCTGTTTTAGATCAATATAGAAAAGAGCTTACAGGTAATGCTAAAGAAATAGAGAGTGTTTCTCATTATTATGACATTAATCAATTAAAGCAGTATATTGCTTATATAGAACGATTGTCTAAAGAAAAAGATATTACACTTACTGGTGTTAGAATTTTCTCTGCAGCATATCCTAACGATTATTCAGATAAACTTTTAAGAGGGAGACAAACTTTAATTTTTATGCCTACAGCAGACACAAAAGAAAAGAAAAATGTTGCTTATGAACCTTTGTATTCTAATAAAGGTGAGGCAATTCCTTTTACAAAATTCTTAGATCAATTTAGTAGTAAAGAAACTCAGCAAGTTGTAAGGGCTTCTTTTTTGCCTTTTATTGGAGGTCAAGAAGATTTTAAGAGTTCTGGAGCTAATAGATTGAAACCTACACCACCAATGTAATATTTTGGAGAAAATAATTTACATATTATATTTTTTAGCCATAGCGGTCTATGCTATCTTCTATTTTAAAAAATCTTTTGATGTTGATTTAAAATACTTTTTGGGGTACTTAATAGCTATGTTTACTTTTGAAATGATTGCTAGCTATGTAAAATATAATTTAGCGCTATATAATTTATGGGTATACAATACCCTTACTTTTGTAGAATTTAACTTATTATTCTTATTTACAAAACAAATTTTAATTTCAGGAAAAACACAAAAAATAGTTTCAAGAGTTAGTATGCTCTTTAATGTAATTTATTTGCTAACTACGTTCTATTATTTGTATCAAGGAACTTATTTTGTAACCTACAATAGCATTGCTTCTATTTCAGGGAGCTTATTAATAGCTATTGTTTTATTCTTATTTTATAGGGATTTTTTATCTTCTAATGAAATTCTTAATTATAAGAAATCTCTTACTTTTTGGATTGTTTTTGGTTTATTATTCTATTATTTAGGCACTATACCAATAACTTCTATACTAAATAATATGAAAGGAACACCAATTGAGGTGATAGAATATTTATATAATATTCAGTTCGTTTTATTGATATTTATGTATAGTTGTTTTATATTGGGGGCACTATGGAGTCAGAAGCGAGTCAAATAATATTAATTGTAACCACTATAATAATAGTTACGTTTGTTATTTTTATTATATTATTGTTTACTGTTTTTCAGAAAAGAAAAAACTCCCTGTTAGAGCAGCAAGAACAAAATAAAAAGAGATTTGAAAGAGAGATTGCAGAAACACAAATTGAAATTAGGGAGGAAACCTTAAGAAATATTAGTTGGGAGTTACACGATAATATTGGGCAATTACTAACACTAGCTAAAATTCAATTGCAGAATGTTTCTCTAGAAAATATTCATGAAGTTTCAGAAACGATTACTAAAGGGCTAACAGAAGTAAGGGCGCTATCAAAATTAATAAACCCTGAAGCTATAAAAAACATCAAATTAAGGGAGGCTATACAGCTAGAAATAGATAGATTTAATAGATTAAATTTTATCAATTCTGCCTTAATTATTAAAGGAGAGGGAGAATTAAATAATGAAAAATCTTGCATTATTATTTTTAGAATCTTACAAGAGTTTTTTTCCAATACCATTAAACATTCCAAAGCATCTAATCTAACTGTAGAGTTAAATTTCAGTGAACATTATTTAGAAATTACAGCGAAAGACGATGGAGTTGGTTTTTCCTCTTTAGAGGGTAAATCTAATGGAATAGGATTAGAGAATATTAAAAATAGAGCAAAATTAATAGGTGCAACGGCCGTTTTTACTTCCGAAGTAAATAAAGGTACTTCCTTAAATATAGTATATAAGTTATGATGAAATATTCAGTTGTTATTGTAGATGACCACACATTACTTTCGCAAGCAATTGCTGCTATGGTAAATACTTTTAGTAAATTTAAAGTCTTATATACCTGTAAAAATGGACAAGAATTAATTGATAAATTCTCTACTTCACCAGAATTTATTCCAGATGTTGTTTTAATGGATATTAATATGCCGATAATGAACGGAATTGAAACTACAGAATGGATTTCTAAAAACCATCAAGATGTGCATGTAATGGCACTTTCCGTAGAAGATGAAGACGCTACTATTTTAAAAATGTTAAAAGTTGGTGCTATAAGCTATTTATTAAAAGATACTGAAAAAGTAGTTTTAGAAAAGGCTCTAGTAGAAATAGCAGAAAACGGATTTTATCATACCAAAAATGTAACCAATCTATTAATGAAATCTCTTTCTGGTGGAGGAAAGGCCGAAATACAACTAAAAGAAAGAGAAATTACCTTTATGAAACACGCTTGTTCTGAGTTAACCTATAAGGAAATTGCAGAAATTATGTGTTTAAGTCCAAAAACAATTGATGGATATAGAGATGTTTTGTTTACTAAATTACAGGTAAAAAATAGAGTAGGTTTGGTAATGTATGCAATTAAAAATAAAATTTACACTCCATAAAAAAAGTGTAAATTTGCAGCATGGAAGAAACGAACAGACAACGTAAAATTGCAGGAGTATTGCAAAAGGATTTGGTAGATGTTTTACAGAAAGCAGCACAAGATGGTATGAAGGGAATAATTATTTCTGTTTCTAAGGTTCATGTAACATCAGATTTAGGAGTCGCTAAAGTTTATTTAAGTGTATTTCCTTCTAGCAATAGAGAAGAGCTGATTAAAGGAGTGCAATCTAACACTGTTTTAATTCGCCATGAAATGGCTAAAAGAACAAAACATCAATTACGTAGAATGCCAGAATTATTGTTTTTTGGAGATGATACGTTAGATTATATTGAGGAAATTGATAAATCTTTAAAAGGTGAAGACGACAACCCTATTAAAGACCCTAGCGTTTTACCTAGACGTAAAAGGAATTAAATTAATTATTTCATTTGAACTTTCCCTTCTACATAGCCAAAAGATATTTATTTACTAAAACAGGTAATAATGCTATAAATATTATTACCATTATTGCTTCTTTTGGAGTGATTGTAGGTTCATTAGCCTTGTTTATTATACTTTCTGGCTTTTCTGGTTTACGTACATTTAGTTACAGTTTATTAGATGTTTCAGATCCTGATATTAAAATAACTTCTAATAAAGGAAAGACTTTTTTATATACGGATGATGTTCATCAAGCATTCATAAACAATACTTCTATTAAAGCAACTTCTAAAATTATAGAAGAGCGTGTTTTTTTAGAGTACAATGATAAGAATGAAATTGCTTATATAAAGGGAGTTGAAGCGAGTTATACTTCTATTACAAACATAGATTCTGTAATCAGTTTAGGGAATTGGTTAAATGTAAATCAGCCAAATACTGCAGTTGTTGGTAATGGAATTTCAAGAAAATTATCATTAGGAGTTTTAAATTATGGTGCTCCTTTGACAGTTATGGTTCCTAAGCCAGGAGTAGGTTTTATCAACCCAAATAATGCTTTTTACAAAGCAGAAGTGCAAATTGTGGGCTTGTATTCTGGTACAGAAGAGTTTGAAAGTAAATTTGTTTTTGTTTCTATAAATGACGCAAAGAATTTGTTGAATTTTAAGAAAAATGAAATAACAGGTATAGAAATTAAATTAAAAGATAATTTAGATGCAGATTTGTTTTCTGAAGAACTACAAGAACAATTAGGAGATCAATTTAAAGTACAAACCAAACAACAATTAAACGAGGTTTTTTATAAGGTAATCAACACAGAGAATTTTGTGTCTTATCTTATTTTTACGTTAATTGTAATTATAGCATTATTTAATGTTATTGGTGCAATTATAATGATGATTATCGATAAAAAATCGAATTTAAAAACCCTTTTCAGTTTAGGTGCCTCTATAAAAGACATTAAGAAAATATTTATTTTACAAGGTTTTCTATTAACCTTTTTAGGAATGATTATCGGTTTATCATTAGGAATTCTAATCGTTTTTATTCAGAAAGAATTTGGCGTATTTATGATAACTCAAAACTTTGCTTATCCGGTAGAATTTAGATTTTCTAATCTTTTTATTGTAATTGCTACTATTACTGTCTTAGGTTTTATTGCCTCTAAAATTGCAAGTAGTAGAATATCTAAAGAGTTTGTTGAGAAATAAAGAATTATCAAAAAGTTTTAAAACTGAGGAATAATGGTATTTTTAAACTTCGCTTCAACTTCATCAAAGGCAGCAAAAACATCACTAGCATCATCCGAAGTTACCATTTTCATTCTATATTCTTTAAAATGCGGTATTCCTTTAAAATAATTGGTGTAATGTCTTCTAGTTTCTAAAACTCCTAAACCAGCACCTTTCCAATCAATAGCCATTTGTAAATGTCTTCTTGCCATTTCTACACGTTGTGCAATTGTTGGTTTTGCTAAATGTTCACCAGTATTAAAAAAATGTTTTATTTCGTTAAAAAACCAAGGATATCCAATAGCTGCTCTACCAATCATACAGCCATCTAAACCGTAAGAATCTCTCATTTCCATTGCTTTTTCAGGAGAGGTTACATCTCCATTTCCAAAAACCGGAATGTGCATTCTTTGGTTATTTTTTACAGCTGCAATAGGTTTCCAATCTGCTTCCCCTTTATACATTTGGGCACGCGTTCTACCATGAATAGAAATGGCAGCACAACCAACATCTTGCAATCTTTCTGCTACTTCTACAATTCTAATAGAATCATGATCCCAACCTAATCTAGTTTTAACTGTAATAGGCAAATTAGTGTGTTTTACCATGGCTTCTGTTAATGAAACCATTAAATCTATGTCTTTTAAAATTCCTGCTCCTGCGCCTTTAGAAACGACTTTCTTAACAGGGCAACCAAAGTTGATGTCAATAATATCTGGATTCGATTTTTCAACAATTTCGACGGTTCTTAACATCGACTCTAAATTGGCTCCAAAAATCTGAATTCCTACCGGACGTTCTTTTTCATAGATGTCTAATTTCATGATACTTTTTGCTGCATCACGGATTAAGCCTTCAGAAGAAATAAACTCTGTGTATACCACATCTGCTCCATGTTCTTTACATAAAGCTCTAAATGGTGGGTCAGAAACATCCTCCATTGGTGCTAATAAAAGAGGAAAGTCTGGTAATTCTATGTTGCCGATTTTAATCAAAACGATATAATTTTTTGCAAATTTAGTGTTTTTTAAACCTTTAAGGGGAAAAATATTTTTTGCTATTTTTAAGATTGAAATATCCCTAAATTCATTTTTAAATCATCTCTTAGAAATATGAAAAGCTTTGTATTTTAAAAATAAAATGATATCTTACAGTATAAAAGAATCAAATTATATTATGGGAGCAAAAGAAGATATTTTAAAGAAAATCAGTTTTTTAATTACTAGTAAATTTCAAAGTCCGGCAGAAGCTTTTCTTTTTTTTGATAAAGATAAAGATGGTAAATTAAATAAAGGCGAAGTAAAAGACCTATTAAAAGATGCTGATATCAGTGGCTTTTTTAGAGGAATTGTTGCTGGTGAATTGATAAAAGGATACGATAAATCTGGAGATGAATGTATCAATTTAGAAGAATTTAAAGTAGCCATTGCAGAACTAGAAAGAGATTTGTAAATCTCTTTCTAGTTTTTATTTACAATATAAACGAACATACTTAATAAGGTTTTGAAAATGCTTTTCTTGTATACTGCAAAAGATAGCTGTTAACTGCAAAAATTAAGATACTTTTAGTTATTTAATTCACAAACTTATTTACCTATCTTTGTCAGTTGAACGCAGTTAGAAAACGAAGTATGAAAAACATTAGAAACTTTTGCATTATCGCACATATAGATCATGGTAAAAGTACGTTAGCAGATAGATTGTTAGAGTACACAGGTGCTGTAACAGATCGTGAAAAGAAAGATCAGTTATTAGATAATATGGATTTAGAGCGAGAACGTGGTATTACCATAAAATCGCATGCTATCCAAATGGATTTTGAATATAAAGGAGAGCAATATATCTTAAATTTAATTGACACTCCTGGTCACGTAGATTTCTCTTACGAAGTTTCTCGTTCTATAGCCGCTTGTGAAGGCGCATTGTTAATTGTAGATGCAGCACAAAGTATACAGGCACAAACAATTTCTAATCTATATCTAGCTTTAGAGAACGATTTAGAAATTATTCCTATTTTAAATAAAGTAGATTTACCTTCTGCAAACCCAGAAGAAGTAACAGATGATATTGTAGATTTATTAGGTTGCGACCCAGAAGATGTAATTCACGCAAGTGGAAAAACAGGTTTTGGAGTGGAGAATATTTTAGCTGCAATTATCGATAGAGTTCCTGCGCCAAAAGGAGACCCAGATGCACCATTGCAAGCCTTAATTTTTGATTCTGTTTACAATTCTTATCGTGGAATAGAAACTTATTTCCGTGTTTTAAACGGAGAAATAAAAAAAGGACAACAAATTAAGTTTATGGCAACTGGCAAAAATTATTTTGCAGATGAAGTTGGTACTTTAAAGCTAGAGCAAGTTGTAAAAAAATCTGTTAAAACAGGTGATGTTGGGTATTTAATTACAGGAATTAAAACAGCAAAAGAAGTAAAAGTAGGAGATACTATTACAGATGCTCTTAACCCAACTACAGAAATAATTGATGGTTTTGAGGATGTAAAACCAATGGTTTTTGCAGGAATTTATCCGGTAGACACAGAAGATTTTGAAGAATTGCGTTATTCTATGGAAAAATTGCAATTAAATGATGCTTCTTTGGTTTTTGTACCAGAAAGTTCTGCCGCTTTAGGTTTTGGTTTCCGTTGTGGATTTTTAGGAATGTTACACATGGAAATTATTCAAGAACGTCTAGAACGTGAGTTTAATATGACCGTTATTACAACGGTTCCTAACGTTTCTTACCACGCGTACACAAAGAAAAATCCGAACGAAATATTACTTTTAAATAATCCTACAGATTTACCAGATCCATCGAGATTAGATAGAGTGGAAGAGCCTTTTATCAAAGCAAGTATTATTACTAAGTCAGATTATGTTGGGCAAGTAATGAGTTTGTGTATAGAAAAACGTGGTGAAATAGTAAATCAGACTTATTTAACCACAGAAAGAGTAGAATTGATTTTTGATATGCCTTTGGCAGAAATTGTTTTCGATTTTTACGATCGTTTAAAAACGGTTTCTAAAGGATATGCTTCTTTCGATTATTCTCCAATTGGTATGAGAGAATCTAAATTAGTTAGAGTAGATTTATTGTTAAATGGACAACCTGTAGATGCCCTTTCTGCACTTTTACATGCAGATAACGCCTATACAATTGGTAAGAAAATTGTAGAGAAGTTAAAAGAATTAATTCCACGTCAACAGTTCGATATTCCTATTCAGGCAGCAATTGGAGCAAAAATTATTGCCCGTGAAACTACCAAAGCATTGCGTAAAGATGTTACAGCAAAATGTTATGGTGGAGATATTTCTAGAAAACGTAAGTTATTAGAAAAGCAGAAAAAAGGTAAAAAGAGAATGCGTCAGGTTGGTAATGTAGAAATTCCGCAAGAAGCATTTATGGCAGTTTTAAAGCTGAATGATTAAATTTCAATTATGGAAGAGGCTTATGATGTTGTAATTATTGGAGCAGGAACAGCTGGCTTAATGCTTGCAAGAGAGCTTGGTAAGACTAAATGTAAAATATTACTTTTAGATAGGAGAAAAGATTTATTAAATTTTTCATTTAAAACTTTAGCGAGTTTTATGGATTTAAAAGATTTTGATTTATCAGAAAATATCGTTGCTCAGCATATTAATACAATGGTAGTTCACTCTAAAAGAGTAAAATCTGAAATTAAAGATGATTTATATATTTTAGACAAAGAAATACTTCATAAAGAACTTTTAGAGTCTCTTGATTATAATTATGTAGATATTAAAACAGGAGTACATGTAAATGATATTTTTAAAGAAAACTCTAAAGACTTATATACTCATATATCAGATAAAAAGGGAAATATATATAAAGGTAAAATCTTTGTTGATGCTTCTGGTACAGTTGGTGTAATTAGTAAAAAAGTTGGATTATTAGATAGTAGCTACAGCGTTGCAACAGGTGTTGAGTACAACGTAAAATACCATGGGAATTCTAATGAAATGCACTTGATGATTGGCAAAACTTATGAAGGAGGTTATGGTTGGATTTTTCCATTAAAAAATGAAAGGGCAATTATTGGCTTTGGTACTTTAGAAGAGACACTTTTTAAAGGTTTGAAAAATAGATTAAATAAAATTATTGAATTACCAAAATTTAAAAAACTAGTTACTAAAGATAATGATTTAGTAGAAGGAGGTAGTATTCCAATAACACCAGTTTTAGAAAAATTTACTTTAAATAATTTAGTTTGTGTAGGTGATAGTGTTTCTCAAGTAAATCCTATTGCAGGGGAAGGTTATAAATTTATATTTGAAGCTGCAATTATGGCTAGTAAACATATAAAAAACGCTATTGAAAATAAAGATATTAATCTTTTAATTGGCTTTGAAGAAGATTGGAAAAAGAGATTTTCGTCTAATTATAAAAGATCAAAAATAGCGCAAAATAGAATCTTTAGTTCTTTTTCTAAAAATGATATTTCAACCGATATTGGTATGGTTTTATTAAAATTAAGATCCAATAAGAAAAATGTTCAAACGCTATCTGGAGAATATGAATAATTTTAATTTTTCAAAAAATATATAAAAAATGCTCTTGATTTTATCAAGAGCATTTTAATTTTCATTAAGAATAGAAAAGTAACAATAACATCTGCGATGTTAATCTCTTCCTCCTAATATTTGCAGTCCCCAATATAATAAAGAAGCTAAAGAACCTAAAGCAGCTACTAAGTATGTTCTTGCAGCCCATTTTAAAGCATCTGTTGCGCCAGCTAATTCTTCTTGAGAAACCATATTCTTGTTTTCTAACCAAGCCAAAGCTCTATTACTTGCATCATATTCTACAGGTAAAGTAATAAAACTAAAAAGTGTTGCAAACCCCATAAAAACTAAACCAGCAATGGCAATGTAAAAACCGATTCCGGTTGCTCCAGAAGCTGCGCCTAAAATTAAACCACCAATTACCAACCATTGCGAGAATTTAGAAGTAACACTTACAATAGGTACTAATTGAGATCGCATTGTTAAATAACTATACGCTTTTGCATGTTGTACTGCGTGTCCGCACTCATGTGCAGCAACAGCCGCAGCTGCAGCATTTCTTTGGTTATACACAGATTCACTTAAGTTTACTGTTTTATCTGTAGGGTTGTAATGGTCTGTTAATCTACCAGGAGTAGAAATTACTTTTACATCAAAAATACCATTATCAGCCAACATCTTTTCTGCAATTTCAGCACCGCTCATTCCATTTCTAAGCTGAATTTTAGAGTATTTTTTAAATTTGTTTTTCAGCGTATTACTTACTAACCAGCTCGCTAAAGCAATTGCACCAATTAAAATATAGAATCCTATCATAAATTATATTGTTTAAAAATTGTATTTCACTTTTCTTTGATAAATTTACAACATAAAGTATTCCAATTTATTGTTTGGAAGATAAAAATGACAAAATGACAAGGAAACCTAACATATTACTTATATATACTGGCGGAACGATTGGTATGATGAAAGACTATAAAACAAATGCCTTAAAAGCATTCGATTTTAGTCAGATTGTAGAAAAGATTCCAGAATTACAACAGTTAAACTGTACTATAGAAAGTATTTCTTTCGAAGAGCCCATAGATTCATCAAACATGAATACTGTATATTATATAAGTATAGTAGAAATTATTGAAGAAAATTATAAAAAATTTGATGGTTTTGTGGTTTTATCAGGCTCAGACACTATGGCGTATACTTCTTCTGCAATAAGTTTTATGTTAGAAAATTTGCAAAAACCGATCATTTTTACAGGATCTCAACTACCAATTGGAGATTTAAGAACCGATGCTAAAGAAAATTTAATTACCTCAATAGAAGTTGCAAGTGCAAATAAAAATGGAATGCCCATTATATCTGAAGTTTGTTTGTATTTTGAATACAAATTATACAGAGCAAATAGAACAACAAAAATAAGTTCTGAAGAATTTGAGGCTTTTACCTCTTTAAATTTTCCTCCATTAGCAGAAAGTGGTGTGCATCTTAAATTTAATGAGCATATTGTTCAACACTCTAATAATAAAGATAATGTTTTAATTGTTAGAAAAAATTTGGTTGAGGAAGTAGTTATTTTAAAATTGTTTCCTGGAATATCAAATTTAGTGATAGAAAGTATTTTAAATATTCCAAATTTAAAAGGAGTTGTATTAGAAACGTATGGGTCTGGTAATGCACCAAATTCAGAAAGTTTTATTGGTTTGTTAAAAAAGGCAATAGAGAAAGGTATTAAAATTGTAAACGTAACCCAATGTATAAGTGGTCGGGTAATGATGGGGCATTATGATACAAGTTTACTGCTTTTAGAAATGGGGGTTATTAATGGTAGAGATATTACCACAGAGTCTGCTATTGCCAAATTAATGTACTTATTAGATAAAAACCTATCAGATGAGGAGTTTATACATTTTTTTGAAAAATCTTTAAGAGGCGAATTAACTGATAATTATCATTTTTAAACATATAATTGAGTTAAATGAAGTTTTTAACATCAAATAGATTGATTTTTTTTTTAAATGCTCAATATTTTTTTGTTACTTGGCACTCTCAAAAGTATTAGAGGGGTAATTTTTTAATTATTTTAGTTAAATTGCCTTTCATATTGTTTTTTTGAGATGAAAATTAATATCTTTAACCCGTTAACTATTAAAAATTAATTATAACAAAGATGAAAAAAGTAGTAAATGTCCTATCCGTAACAGGATTTATGTTTTTTGGAGCTATTCAATCAACTTTCGCACAAGAAGCAGCTGAAGAGTCAAAAACTTTCCACCAAGAATTAAAACAACGTTTTATAGAAGGTGGCCCAGAATTTATGGGAATTGTATTAGTAGCCTTAATTTTAGGTTTAGCAATTGCAATTGAAAGAATTATTTATTTAAACTTGGCAACAACTAATACTAAGAAATTAGTAGCTAGTGTAGATGAAGCTTTAAGTTCTGGTGGTGTAGAAGCTGCTAAAGAAGTTTGTAGAAACTCTAAAGGACCAGTTGCATCTATCTTTTACCAAGGTTTAGACAGAGTAGATGAAGGAGTAGATGCTGCAGAAAAAGCTGTAGTTTCTTATGGAGGAGTTCAAATGGGACTTTTAGAGAAAAACATTTCATGGCTATCTTTATTTATTGCTTTAGCACCGATGCTTGGGTTTATGGGTACGGTAATTGGTATGATTCAGGCTTTTGATATGATTGCAGTAGCAAATGATATTTCTCCTGGAGTAGTAGCAGTTGGTATTAAAGTAGCATTATTAACAACCGTATTTGGTTTAATTGTAGCTATTATTTTACAGATTTTTTATAATTATATCGTTTCTAAAATCGATAGTATTGTAAACAACATGGAAGATGCATCTATTCAATTAATAGATTTATTAGTGAAATATAAAAAATAAGATACATTATGAAAAATAATTTATCAAAAATTTTAAACATATTTATAGCTGTAATAGCTGTAATTGGAGCCTTTCTCTTTATCAACATCTTTATGAGTGATGAGGGAGACACAGCAGCCTTAAGTGGTTCTGTTGGTAGTATAGTGACATTTTCTACTATATTACTTTACTTTGCAGTAGGTACAACATTGTTGCTATCTTTATTTAGCCTTTTTACAAATCCAGAAAATTTGAAAAAGACTTTAGTAGGAGTTGCTGCTTTAGGTGTAGTATTAGTTTTTGCTTACTTTTTAGCAGATAGTAGTGCTGTGCTTGATACACAAGGAAAAGTACTAGAAGGTGGAGAAGCAGGTACTTCTAGTAACCAATGGGTAGGAACAGGTATATGGTATAGCGTTTGTCTAGGCCTAGTAGCTAGTTTGTTCTTTGTATACGATTTAGTAAAAGGATTAATAAAATCATAATAATATGGCAAGAAGAGAGAATCCAGAAATTAATGCAGGTTCTATGGCAGATATTGCCTTCTTGCTGTTAATCTTTTTCTTAGTAACAACAACCATGAATGTGGATTCAGGAGTTTCCAAAAAACTTTCTGAAAAACCACCAGCAGATTATGTACCACCTGTTATTAAAGAAAAAAACATTTTTGAGGTAAACATTAATAGAAATAATGAGCTTTTAGTTGAAGGCGAAAGAATGGATATTAAAGACCTAAAAGAAGCTGCTATTGCTTTTGTAGACAATGGTGGAGGTGAAGGTAAAGTTGAAAATGGTGTTGCTAGTGGACCATGTGCTTATTGTAAAGGTGAAAGAAGTGATGATTCTTCAGATCACCCTAACAAAGCAATTATATCGGTACAGAGTGATAGATTAACAGAGTATGGAACTTATTTAACTGTTCAAGATGAATTGTTAAAAGCTTATAGTTTTTTAAGAAATAGATTAAGTGTTGAGAAATACAAAATCCCTTTTGAAGAACTTGAAGAAGCTTATAAGGATGATAGGACTAATGAAAATTTGAAGAATAGAGTTGAATTTATTAAAACAGCTTATCCTCAGATTATTTCAGATCAAGAACCTACAAATTAATTTTTAAAATTTAACAGTATGTCTAAATTTAGAAAAAAGAAGAAAGGAATGCCAGGAGTAAATACTGCAGCTTTACCTGATATTGTATTTATGTTGTTATTCTTTTTCATGGTAACTACTACCATGAGAGAAACTTCTTTACAGATTGATGCTCCAAGGTTACCTTCGGCAACAGAAGTAAAGAAATTAGAGCATAAAAGTTTGGTAACAACAATTTATGTTGGTAAAGCAAAGGATGCTAAATATGGTACGAGTTTTAATAGAATTCAATTGAATGATAAAATTGCTACTGCGGATGAAGTTCCTGCATTTATAATAAATGCAAGATCTAAAGTCTCTGAAGCAGAAGTTCCATTTATGACAACTTCTATTAAGGCAGATACAGAATCTAGTGTTGGTACAATTACAGACATTAGATTAAAATTAAGAGACGTAAATGCTCTTAAAATTAGTTATTCTGCTTCTAAAAAGACTGAGTAATCTATATAATATAATTTTTAAGGAAAAGGATAATTCAATGGATTATCCTTTTTTTTATGTTTTTTTTTTTTAAATTAAAATGTATTAATGAAATATTCTATATTTATAATTCGTTAAATTTATATATGAAAACAGTTTTAACTCTCCTTTTAATATTAATTAATGTATTTGGAGCTTTTGCCCAGAAAGACTCCTTAAATCTAGGTGACAGATATGCAGAAGATCAAATTTATATTGGAGTTTCTTACGCACAATTTGTAGATCAACCACAAGAAATATCTAAAAGTAATTTTTCCTATGGACTTTCTATTGGGTTTATGAAAGATGTAATTCTAAATAAACAGGGTAGTATATCTGTAGCAGCAGGAGTAGGGTATGGATTTGATTTTTTTAATCATGAGCTTAAAGTAGAAGAAATAAATAACACAACTACTTTTAGTAGTGATGCTAGTATTAGTGCTAATTTGTTTAAATCACATAACTTAGAGTTTCCATTAGAATTTAGATGGAGAACTTCTACAGCGACTAAATATAGTTTTTGGAGGGTGTATGGTGGTATTAAATTCTCTTACAACTTTGCTAATAGATTTCAATTTGATAATGATAGCAATAATACTTTTAAATTCAAGAATGTTTCTAGTTATAATAAATTGCAGTACGGCTTAACACTTTCTACAGGTTATGATGAGTTTAATATAAACCTTTACTATGGTTTAACACCAGTTTTTAAAAATAGTACTATAAGCGGAGAAGTTATAAATACTAAAATATTAAAATTTGGACTAACTTTTTATCTTTTATAAGAAGTAGTATACAATACTTTGATGTAAATAAACCTTACAATACTTAAATAAGCTTCTTTTAATGTATGGTTTTTTAACTGTAATCTTACACTAAATAGGATACCAGATAGTATTAAGGCCGATATAATTACTTCTATTAAATTCTGATGATATGATATGGGAAGTGTAAAAAATAAGTCTGTAAAGATCCCTAAAGAAGTTAAAATGTTCTCTTTTTACCTTAAAAGAAAATATTAAATATATAATGACAAACCCAATGTGATTGTATAATAAAGATTGCTAGATCTGATAATTTTGTCGTTTTATATAAGATATTAGTTAATAATTAGAAACCACAGCAATTAGTGTTTTTTATTTCTAAATGCTTTCTACGTTAAAAATTTTATAAAGTTAAATTTTTTAATTAATATGATCAATAATAAAGGTATTAGGTAGCTTGTTACAAAAATTAGGATCATAAAAGAAAATTTCTAAGTACTATTAAAATTTTTTTGAATGAATATAAAAATTAATAATACCTCAATTTTGGGGCTTTCAATTAGTTTTAATATTGCACATAAGAGTTTGTGAAATTTCACATTAAAGCTTGTTTATATGTTGGTATTTTATCTTTTATTATATTAATTTAACCTGGTAGAGAACAAATTTTAAGCTATCAGCAAAAGATACTAATGTTATAAATAGTATAGATTTAAGATTACTTCTTTTATTTTAACGATAACATTCTTCCTAAATTTTATTTTTGATTGATTCTAGTCTTGATTTGTTATTTATTGTTTCCAAAATAGCTTAAATTAAATACCTTTCTAATAATATAAACAAAGATTTACTGCCTTAGCATTTACACTTATTAAGTTATTTCAACAAAATTTTAACAGTGCGTTTTTTTAGCCATATTTCTAATATTTACTGTTTAATGCACTCAATTTGGGGTAATTTTTATACTTATATATAGATATAAAAGAAAGCAGTATTATTAGTTGTCTTAGGCTATTTTTAATGTCTTGTTACTAGTTTTCAAAGGGTTGTCTTAGAATTTGAATTGTTATTTTGGTCCGTATAAACTTAATCTTTTTATCAAATTTTAAAAATAACTTAGATCATTTTATATGTTGCACCTTTTGTAATTTATACTGCACAAACGTAGTAAATACAGGTTAATGCAACATTAATTACATTAGATGCTTTAATTTTATTTATTATTTCTTTAAGATTTCTTTAACATTGAGGACGGCTTAGCAACGTACTATAACTAGATGAATAACAGTGCGTTTTTAAAAAGAGCGGTTAATATAATGGTATGAAGTAAAAACAATGAAATTATGTATTAGTTAGATTTAGGCCATGTTAAGTAGAGTTACTAAAAGAGTAAAATTGGCCGGTTAAAACAAGTATCAACCAAAACTTATAGATATAAGTTATTAAAAAAAGATTTAAATGTATGACAAAACAAATCCTTTATGCAAAACAGCCCTTTTTCGGTTTTAATTTGTGCAGTAAAACGGGGCTCTTTGTATTACTCATTTTATGTCCCATTTTACTATTTGGGCCAATGAGAATCCTCAGAAGACTGTTACTGTTAAAGGTTTCGTAACCGAGGCATAAACGAGTATACCAGCTATTGGTACTAATATTCTACAACAAGGTAGTAGAAATAGTGTAGTAACGGGTTTTGATGGTATTCTTACTTTGTGTCTGTTTATATTGCAGATAATATTAAAATATAGGTTTAAATTACTAAATATGTAATATTTGTTATAAAAATAGTAGTTTTGTAACAAATATTAGGGGTAATTTTCTATATAAAAAGGGTAAAATTTTAAAACGATCACTATATTACAGTATAACTTAAGTGTTAAAGTTTTGTAAAATTGTGCATGTTATTATAAGTTTCTTTTCTAGATTCTTATTTCAATCGATTCAAATTATAATTAAATTTAAAACAAAAAATGAAGCAAAAACTAAAAAACGAGAAACCAGTTTCGGGATTTATGTTGTTACTCGCACTTGTTTTCTGCAGTTTTACAGCTGTTAATGTGCAAGCACAGGAAAAGATTACGGGTGTTGTCACAGATCTAAGCGGACTAACCTTACCAGGAGTAAGTGTAGTGCAAAAAGGAACGACTAGGGGAACAACAACAGATTTTGACGGAAACTATTCTATTCAATTAACGACGGGTACTAAAACGTTAGTGTTTTCTTATCTAGGATTTAAAACTTTAGAAATACCTGTAAAAGGTACAACTACAATTAGTGTAGAGCTAATGGAAGATGTAGCTAGTCTAGATGAAATTGTAATTGTCGGTTACGGTAAACAAAAGAAAGAAAGTGTGGTAGGTTCTATCGTGCAAGTCTCAGGAGATAAACTGTTAAAGTCTGGTGGTGTATCTACTGTAGGGCAAGCACTTACAGGGCGTTTACCAGGTGTTACCACTGTATCTTCTACTGGTCGTCCAGGAGAAGAGTCTCCAGATATTTTTATTCGTGGAAAGAGTAGTTGGAACGGAAGTGGGCAACCACTTATTTTGGTAGATGGTATAGAGCGTAGTATGAACGATGTAAATGCCAATGATGTGGAGAGTATCTCTGTATTAAAAGATGCTTCTGCTACTGCTGTATTTGGTGTAAAAGGAGCTAATGGGGTTATTCTTATTACTACAAAACGTGGTAAAATTGGTAAGGCTCAACTTTCTTTAACGGCTAGTTCTACTTTGAAAAAGCCATCTAAATTACCAGGAAAATACGATTCTTATAATGGTATAAAAGTTGCCAATGAGTCTATTGAGCGTTCTGTACCTGCTAATGAGGGAGCTTGGAAATTTTATGTACCTGAGTCGATTGCAGATAGATATAGAAATCCAATTAATGATACTGATCAGTATGTGTATCCAAATGTAGATTGGATAAAAACAACTCAAAAGGATTTCGCCATGGATTATAAGGTAGATCTTTCTATTAGAGGTGGTACTGAAACTGTAAAATATTTTGGAGCAATTAACTATAACCACGTAGGGGATATTTATGACGCAAATGCCTTTGATACTGGAAGAGGTTATACTACAGAGTTTTCTTACAATCGTTTTAACTTTAGAAGTAATATAGATTTTGACATAACAAAATCTACTCGTCTTTCTGTAAACCTTTCTGGTTATTATGGAGTTCAAGGAGGTACAAGTGTTGATAGATCATTACTTAATAATAGTATTTATGAATTGTCGCCAGATTTGTTTTATCCTTTATATCCTGATGGTTCTTATGGGCGTGCAGATCCTAACAGATATGATGTTCTTAACCCTGCGGTTTCTTTAACAGCAAGAAGTGATGTCAATGAACATAGGGTACAGGTAAATACAGATTTTATCCTACAACAAAAATTAGATTTTATTACAGAAGGTTTAAGTTTAAGAGGTTCATTATCATTTGATAACAACTTTAGAGGTAATGAGGGGATTGATGATCCTAAAGTTGATGCAGATGATAATGTGGTTTTTAAGATTTATAATGATGATGGAACCTTTTATTATGTGACACCTTCAGGTGAAAATCAATTTGATTATGTGGTTCAACCATGGTCTAGAAACGGGTTGACAATTAATGATAATAATTCTAGTAGACGTTTATTTTATCAGCTTTCTTTAAATTATGATCGTGTTTTTGGAGACAAACATACCGTAGGTCTGTTAGCTTTAATGAATAGAGAAGAGTATGCTATAGGTAATGAATTTCCAAGATATAGGGAAGATTGGGTGGCCAGAGCTACCTATAATTATGATAGTCGTTACTTTATTGATGTGAATGGAGCTTATAACGGATCGGAGAAATACGGACCAGGTTTTAGGTTCGATCTTTTTCCTTCTGTAGCACTAGGTTGGATGGTAACTAATGAGAATTTTATGAGCGGAACAGAAAGTTGGTTAAACAAACTTAAGATTCGTGGTTCTTACGGTGTTGTAGGTGATGATTCTTCAGGTGGTAGATGGGGTTATGTTTCTCAGTGGGGAAGTGGAGGAAGTGCTTTTTTGAACAATAGTAACAAATGGGATAAATCTCCTTATACTTTTTATAAAGAAGCTATAATCGGAAACCCTAATTTGCAATGGGAGACCTCAACGAAAGCCAATATTGGTTTTGAATTAGCTGCATTAAATAATATGTTTACCTTAGATGTGGATTTCTTTAAGGAGGATCGTGATAATATTGTTATCCCTGCTAATGACCGTAGTGTTCCTAGTTTTTTTGGTTTTCAGCCGCCAGATGTTAACTTAGGTAAAACGACTGTAAAAGGTTTGGAGATGGTTCTTAATTATAATCAACAACTTACAGAGAATTGGAGTGTTAATGGAAATTTTGCCTACACTTATACCAAGGATGAGATAATTTATAAGGAAGATCCTAAACTTAGACCTTCATATCAAAAAGAGGCAGGATTTTCTATAGGTCAACCGCGTGAATTAATAAGGGGAGATCTATTAGAGAATTGGGATGATGTATATGGTTCGTATCCTCAAGAGAGTAACCAAAGTGCACGTAGACCTGGTTTCTATGATGAGCAGGATTGGAACATGGATGGTTTTGTAAGTGGAGATTATGACCAAGTACCTTTTGGATATACAGAACGTCCTCTAAATACTTTTAACTTAAGCTTTGGTGCTAATTACAAGAAATTTAGTTTTAGTGTTCAGTTTTATGGGGTTAACAATGCTACCAAATCATATCAAGACAGAACATTTGTTGGTGAATCTCACTTATACTTTGATTTTCTTTCAGACTATTGGAGCAAAGATAATCCTGATGGAGAACATGTTCTTAGTGGATTTAATAACACACAACACAGTACAGATTCTTATAGACAATGGTATGATGCATCATTTATCAAATTACAAAATATGGAATTTGCATATACTTTTGATTCCAAAGAAGGTAGCAGCTATAGGTTGTTCCTAAACGGAAACAATTTGGCTTTCTGGTCAAAGCTTCCAGATGATAGATTGAGCAATGAAGATGGTAATTTTAGGGGTAGTTATCCTTCGTTTAGGAGAATTAACCTAGGGGTAAATATTAACTTTTAAGAGCGATAACAATGAAAAAAATATTTAAAATAATATGCTGCGTATTTTTGATAGGAACACTTACTGTTTCTTGCGAAGAATACTTAGATAAAACACTTGAAACCGACCTAAGTATCAATGAAGTCTTTAAAGATTTTAATAATTCTCAAGGTTGGGTAGAGGAAATGTATGCTATGATGGTTGATTATGCTGGAGCTTTCTGGCAGTACTACGGCTATTATGGTGAAGAATCGGTTAATAATCGTACTTGGATGTTCGATTTTGCAGTAGATCAAGGAGAATATGGTCAATGGGCAAATCAAAGAGGTATGTTTAAGATTGCCAAAGGTTCTGGTGGTAATGATGCAAAAGATACTAATGCAGACTATCCTTTTGATAGAAGTTCTGTTTGGGTAAGTAGCTGGAAAGGTATTAGAAAAGCAAACATAGCTATTGAAAATGTAGAGACCTTAATGGTAAATGCTACGCAACAAGAAAGGAATGCTATTTTAGGACAGTCGTACTTCTTTAGAGCATTTTTTCATCATGAAATTATGAAGTTCTGGGGTTCTATACCATATATAGACAGAGTTTTAGAGGATGATTGGCAGTTACCAAGACCTGCAGAATGGTCTGAAACAGCATTAAAAATAGATGAAGACTTTGATAAAGCTATTGCGTTACTTCCTATAGAGTGGGACGATGCAACTTGGGCTCCTGGAGCGAAGACTAGAGGACAGAATATGTTCCGTATAACCAAAGGTGCTGCGATGGCTATGAAAGGTAAGAATCTTTTATACGCAGCTAGTCCATTAATGCAAGGTAGTAGTAGTACCTATGGATATAATAAGGAATTGAGTATGAAAGCTGCAGAAGCTTTGGCTCAGGTAATACAAATGCCTAGGTATCAATTAGTGCCTTGGGATAATTATGGTTCTGTGTTCTATTCAGAGAACGGACAGTATCCTTATTCTTCTGAGTTTATTTTAAGTCAACCAGGAAACGTAGGTTGGTATCCTAAGTATTTACCGTCTATATGGCAGTTAACTGATGTTGCTATGAGTTCAGGTGATACAGGTGCAGCCCCTACCCATAACTATATCCATAATTATTTTGGAATGAAAGATGGGTTGGCATGTGATGATAGTCCTTTGTTCGATCCTCAAGATCCTTGGAAAAATAGAGATCCTCGTTTTAATAAATGGATTGTGGTAGATGGTGATCAGTTGATTGACAATATAGGAGCCGCTACTGGCGCTAATGAAGTACACCGATATGCCCAACTTTATAATGATGGAGCACACCGTAATCCTAATCAAAATACTGGTTCCCTAACAGGATATGGTATGAGAAAATGGTCTCCAAGAAATTTTAATAAGTTCGATAATGTAGAAGCATTTGGTTGGAGATCTCATGTAAGGCTTACCGACGTATACCTGATGTATGCAGAGGCTGCTGTAATGGCTTATGGCTTAAACGGAAAAGCACCTGGATTCAATATGTCTGCAGTAGACGCGGTAAACGCAATACGTGAACGTGCCGTTCCAGACGGTAGTTTAAATGTTAAACCACAGAATTTAACCAGTGTAAACAAATTTATGGATGAGATCCGTAGAGAACGTGCCGTAGAAATGAGTTACGAAAATCACCGCTGGATGGATGTAAGACGTTGGAAATTGGGTACAGAAATGAAATATCGTTTGAAAACAGGTATCCGTTTTGACCGAAATTCTGCTGGAAAACCAATCAACTTCCAAGAAGAGATAATACGTACTAAAGTTTTTGAGGAAAAACATTATTGGTTACCATTTCCTCAGAATGATACGGAATTGTACGCTGGATTCCCACAAAACCCGGGATGGTAAAATTAAAACTGTTTTCACTATTTGTTAATATAAATAATCTATGACACACTTTAATAAATATAAAAAATCATTGTTGTTCGGTTGCGTCTCTGTGATGTTTTCCCTTACATTATCCGCTCAGGACAATGATCTAACCGCAACAACTGATTCCATTAAAAGGAATACCAATAAAATGGTATCCAAAATTAAGGAAGAAGTAAACTTAGGATTCCAGAATCGGGAGAATATAGACGTGGTAGGTGCGATATCTACTATAGAACCCGGAGATTTCCTTAAGTATGATAACACCCAATGGGTTCGAGATGCTTTATCTGGTAGAATGCTAGGACTTAAAGGAAGCGACAACATTCGTGGTTTAGGTTCTGCCTTAATCGTTGTGGATGGTATTCCAGGTAGAAGCGTCGATTTGCTTAATATGGAAGAAATCAAGGAAATTACCATTTTAAAAGATGCCAATGCAGTAGCGCTATATGGTGCTATGGGTAAGAATGGGGTTATCGTTGTAACAACGAAACGTGGTACGGAAAAGCAAGAGTTTAATGTAAGTATTAGTTCGGGAATTAAAGCCCCTACTAGTATGCCAAATTATCTAGGCTCTGCTGAATATATGACGCTTTTTAATGAAGCTAGAGCCAATGATGGGCTAGCTCGGAATCCTGGTTTTACAGATGAAGCAATTGCAAATCATGCTAGTGGAACTAATCCTTTTAGATATCCTAATGTAGATTTCTACAGTAGTGAATATATGAAAGATTACGCTTCATTTACCAATGTAGTGGCAGATTTCTCTGGAGCAGTAGATGATACCAAATATTACATCAATCTTGGTTTTAAAAGCGATCAAACCATACAAAATGTTACCGATAATGATAAAGGTGTTAAGCGTTTTAATGTTCGTGGAAATATCGATTTTAGAGTAAATGACTGGATTAAGAGTAGCTTTGATATGATTGCTATTATTGAACAGAATACAACTTCTTTAACCAATCTTTATGATGCAGGAAATAATTTTAGACCTAACCTATATGCTCCTTTATTACCTATAAGCGCTATAGATGTTACCGGTAATCCAGAATTAGCAGGGGTATTACAGGCAGCCAAAAAATTTAATGGATTCCTTATTGGAGGAAATCAAAATTTTAAAGACAATGTGCCTTTGGGTAGTGTATATGCTGGAGGTAGTAGAACTAACGTAACAAGAATAAGTCAGGTAAACAATGCCATTGATTTTGACTTGAGTGCTATTACAGAAGGCTTATCTGCTAAAACATATTTAAGTTTTGATTTTTATAATTTATATAACACTAGTAGTGAAAACGACTTTGCTGCATACGAACCTACCTGGAACGATGATAATAAGATTGTAGGATTGGTAAACGTAAGGGAAAATGACCGTACAGAGCAAAATGAGAATATTAGTTCTAATCTGTTTACTATTCGTTATGGTTTCTACGGGATGATTAACTACGAGAAGATGTTAGGTAAAAATCACAAGATCAATGCTTCTATAATAGCGCTTGCTAATAGCACTCAGGTTATAGATGAAGAGCAATCTGATAAGAATAACCATTTAGGAATGAGTGTTAACTATACGTACAAGAACAAATTGATGTTCGATTTTAATGCTTCTTACGTACATTCTATAAAATTAGCAGAAGGTAATCGTGGTAAGTTTGCTCCAACATTAGGCTTTGCATACGTACTTACTGAGGAAGATTCTTTAAAGGATTCTTCTTGGTTGAATTATTTAAAAATACGATCTTCTATGGGAGTTGTTTATTCTGATGTAGGTATTGATGGGTATTTTTTATATGATGCCATTTATCAACAAGATGGAGGTTCTTATAATTGGGGAGACGCATCAAATGGTTCTGGTTTCAATAATCAATACACCACAATAGACAGAGGACAGAACAATAATTTGGGTATGGAGAAAAGAATGGATTATAACCTTGGTTTTGAGGCCTTAATTGGTAAAAAATTATGGGTAGAGGCCAATGTTTTTAGATCAGATATGACAGATCAAGTAATCAATGCAACCACTGTGTACCCAGAATACTATGGAGGGTTTAGACCTTTCTCTAATTTTAACGCTGATAAATATTCTGGTTTTGAATTCGGTGCTAACTATTTGGATCGTTTTGGTAAGTTTGGGATGAACATCGGGGCTAGAGTATTATACACTAATTCTACTAGAAAGAAGGTAGATGAAGTTTATGCAGACGATTATCAGAATAGAGAGGGGAAACCTGTGAATGCTATTTTTGGTTTAGAGTCTATAGGCTTCTTTGGTGAAGATGATTTTAACACAGATGGTTCCCTTAATGCAGGTATACCTACTCAGTTCGGGGCATTACAGCCAGGAGATCTTCGTTATAAAGATATAAATAACGATGGAGTGGTAAACAATCAAGATGAAGTTTCTATAGGTAGATGGGATTCACCTTGGACATTCAGTTCTGATATTACCTTAGATTATGGTCCTTTTACGCTTTTTGCACTTTTAACTGCAGAAGTTGGTGGTAATGGTGTAGCCGATGGTAATTATTATCGCCCTCAAGGAGATCAAAAATACTCTGAAGTAGTTCGTGGTCGTTGGACACCAGAAACAGCTAATACGGCAACTTTTCCAAGATTGTCTTCCTTAACAAATACAAACAATTTTGGTAACAACTCTACCTTTTGGTTGTATGACAATAGTAACTTTAGGTTACAAAGGGTACAATTGACATATGATCTGCCAAAAAATTGGGTAGATAAGATGAACATGGAAGATTTTAGTGTGTACGCTTCCGGATCAAACTTGGCGGAGATTTCAAAAAATAAGGACATTCGCCAACTGCAATTGAATAATAGCCCAATGTACCGTTACTATTCTTTGGGACTTAGAATGAAGTTTTAACTAAAAAAATAGATTTTAGATATGAAAAATTTTTTTAAATATACAACGATAGCTATCGTTCTCTTATCCTTAGGAGCTTGTACTATCGAGCCTTTGGATGAAAATTTACAAGGAGAGAATAGATTGAACAATGATCCCTCCTTTGCCGAAGGCTTACTGCTTAATGGCTATGAGGGAATGCCAAATCAGTATTCTTTTAGTGACGTAGCTACAGACGATGCTGTTAATAACGTTGTTAACGATTTTAGACGTATGGCTACAGGAGAATGGAATGCTCAAAATGCATTTTCAAGTAGATGGGGACAGTATGAACAAATCCTATATTTGAACAATTTCATGGAAGTTATTGATAATGTATCTTGGAAAAGAGATACAGTTACCAATCAACTTTTTAAGGAAAGAATGCTAGGTGAAGCGATTGCCTTGAGAGGAATAAGACATTTCTGGATTTTACAAGAACATGGAGGAAAAAGCAATTCAGGCGAATTATTAGGAATACCTTATATTTCTGATTTCTTGTCTTTTGATGCTGATTTTAATATACCAAGATTAAGCTTTCAAGAAACGGTGGCTCGTATCAATACAGATTTAGAGGAAGCCTTAGAGTATTTACCAATGGATTGGGATGGTGATCTTTCAAAGCGCCCCTCAAGATATGACGGTATTGATACTGAAAGATATCAGTTTGTTTTTGGTAATTCTCAAGATGGACGTGTTAGTGGAAGGATTATCAAAGCTATTCAAGCAAAAATGAATATGTTAGCAGCTAGCCCCGCATTCTTAAACGGATCAGGAGGTAATTACCAAATAGCAGCTAATATTTTGGCTGATTTATTGAACGATAATGGAGGAGTAGCTGGATTAGATCCTAACGGGTTGACCAACTTTTATGATTTCCCAAACGGTACTCGTACATTTCCAGAAGTGCTGTGGAGAGAAAATGTATTTACTTCTGCATTTGTAGAGGAAAATAATTTTCCACCTTCTTTAAATGGAGATGGAGCTGTAAATCCTACTCAGAACTTAGTAGATGCATTTCCAATGTTAGACGGTACTCCGTTCTCTACTTCTCACCCAGATTACGATGCGGCTAACCCATACACCAATAGAGATCCTCGTTTGGCTTTGTATATATTGTACAACGGAAACGATCTTAATGGTAGAGTTATCAATACCGGTGTAGGTGGTGGTAGTAATGAAGTAGATAAGGTACAAGGTAAATCTACACGTTCTGGTTTCTATATGAAGAAATTGTTAGCTCCAGATTTAGTAATTAGTAACGATGGAAGTACAACCACAACAGAAAAAATGAATATTTATCTACGCTATACGGATCTATATCTATTGTTAGCTGAAGCTGCCAATGAATTGGGAGGTCCTGATAATATGGTAGATGGTATGAGTGCTCGTTCTATAATCGGTGCTATCCGATCTAGAGCTGGAGTAGGTCAAAGTAGTGGGGATGCTTATTTATCTAGTATTACTTCTAAAGCAGATATGCGAGAATTGATTAGAAACGAACGCAGATTAGAACTTTGTTTTGAAGGGTATCGTTTGTATGACTTAAGACGATGGGGTATTCTTAATACAATACCTAACGTTAAAGGAGCTAAATTTAATGGGGCCAATTATACAATTTTAAATGTGGAATCTAGAATTTATAATAGTAATGCTAACTACGGACCAATACCACAAAACGAGATAGTTAAATTTAACCAATTAGTACAAAACCAAGGTTGGTAACCTATTGGATAACCAGAAATAAATTAGATTTGGTTTAAGTTCCCGGTAGGTTACCGGGAACTAAATCCAAAAATATGTTTAATAACAATTAATTCTTCATTAATGAATACAAAAAATATAGTTTTATTAATAGGTGCTCTGATAGCTTTATCATGTAGCAATAGCGAACCTGAGTTTGATGATTTCGAGTTTCAAGGAGCTTATTTTCCTTATCAAAACCCAGCACGTACTCTAATCCTAGGAGATTATGATTTAGCCTTTAACGATAACGATAATGATCATAGGTTTGAAATAACAGCCTTAATGACAGGGGTGTATACTAACGATATAGAAAGAAAAATCTATTTTGAAGTAGATAATAGTATTTTAAACAACGTAGCTAATGTAAAGGCACTTCCTGCAGAGTATTACACGTTTGAAACTGTAAGCCCTGTATCTATTCCGGTAGGTTCTACCAAGGGTAGGATTCAGGTTCAATTACGTGATGCATTTTTTAAAGACACATTGTCGTTTGGAAAGGTAAATACTACTAATTATGTAATTCCTTTAGTAATGACTAAGGCAGATAATTTGGATACTTTGTCTGTAGGAAGAAGTTTTATAGCTAATCCAGATCGTCTAAATCCATTAGATTGGGATGTGCTTCCAAAGGATTATACCTTATTTGGTATTAAATTTATGAACAGATTTCATGGGAACTACCTTAGAAGAGGTAATGATATGATTACAGAGCCTACCGCTACAGTAGGAAGAGTATACAATGCAGATTTTGTAGAGAGAGATGAATTAACACTTTTAGAAACAGCTGGTATGGATAAGATTAAATATCAAAATCTTATTGGACGTGGTGAAAACTCTAGTCCAGGAAATGTTGTTATGGAACTTTCTTTTAATGCAGATAACACTTGTACTATAAGTAGTTATAAAAACGATCCTTATGGGGTTACAGGTACTGGTCAATTTGTTGAAGACGGAGATTCTTTTGGAGGAAATAAAAAAGATGTAATCTATTTAAATTATAGCTATAAAGATGCCGTTAATGCAGAGACACATACCGTTAAGGATACTTTAGTAATACGTGACAGAACTGCCATTTTTGAAGAGTTTACAGTTGAACTTAAAGACCTATAGATAATGATAAAAAATATAAATAATTTACTGTTAAAACTAGTTGTCTTTGTATTGCCTTTGGCATTATTGTGCACGGCTTGTAGTAACGAAGAAGAAAATACCTACTCGAGATTAAGTGGTATTTCAATGAAAACGCAACCGAAAGTAAAGTATGTTTTGGGAGAAACATTAGACCTTACCAGTATGGTAATCACCTTAGGTGAAGGAGAGAGTGGTGAAGATATACCTTATGCTTCTTTTGACGCAAAAGGTATTACCACAGAGCCAGTTAATGGAAAAGTATTAGATTTTTCTGATGAAGCTCTGATTATAACAATAGATAATTCGGATAAAGGTATGATTCAAGCTATTGAGGTTACCAATGATATCGTAGAGCTAATTGTAAAAACTGAACCTAAGAAGAATTATGTAAGCGGAGAAAAATTAGATTTATCTAGCCTTTTAATTACTACGGTACAAGAGGATGGAACTACTACTGATGTAGCTTTTGCTGATTTTGGTAAAAAGTTTGGAACTACACCAATGAATGGTGATATTCTTGCAGTAAGTAATACAGCTGTTGTTATTTCTTATTTAGAAACAGAAGCAAAGGTTACTCAATCTATTAATGTAATTGCATTTGAACCGGTAAGCGCTACTTTAGTGACTGGTCCTACAAAAAACGTATATGATATAGGGGAAAGGTTGAATCTTGAGGGTACAGCTATTAATTATATGCTTCCAGGTGGACTTGAACTTGAGCTTTCTTTTGAAGATTTTGCTTCTTTTGGAGTTACGACCACGCCAGCCAATGAAGATAAATTGAAGGCTACGGATAATGAAGTTCAAGCAATGACAGGTTCTGGATTTGCGGTAGGAATACCTATAACCGTGAACAAAATTAATGTTACAGGAATGACTCTAGAGATGAAACCCGCCAAAACTCTATATATTGCGGATGAATTGATAAATCTTCAAGATTTAAGCGTAAGATTAGCTATTTCTGGAAAAGAGGACTTAATTGTTAATTCACAAGATTTTGATATCTATGGTATTACTACAAACCCAGCAGAAGGAACAACTTATGTAGACGGTACTTCGGAAATCGTTGTTAGTTATCCAGGAATTACAGATACTATTTCCATATCCTTGGGATCGGAGATTTTGTACGAATCTAATTTCACTGACGGTATAGATGGTTGGACCAACCAAGGTTCTGATGGTGGTTCTTCTAATGTTTATGCTAAAGATGGAGTTATGATTTCTGATAATATTGTTGTAGGAGAACAGACATATTCTTTACAATTGTATAAACCAGGCATTACTTTGAAGAAAGGTGCAAAATATAAAATTACTATAGAATTAATGGCTGTTCCTGGTGAAGGAGGTTTTGAGTTTAGTTTTAGTGTTGGTGATGGAGATGGACGTCATGGTTATTCAAATTACTACGGAAATGAGACTTTAGCACTTTCAGATTCAGAATCCACAAGATTTACTGGTGAGTTTACAATGTCTAATGACACTACAGATGCGGCTAGAATCTTATTGAATAATGGGTATCAAACCAACAGTGTTATAGTTAAGTACGTTAAACTTGAAGAGTTATAATTAAAATAATTACTAGGTTAATTATAAATAGGGTTAAGGCTAAGTAATGATAAAATCATTTAGTCTTGACCCTATTACTTTTTACATAGTATTGTAAAATAGAGAAGTCGTATTTAAAGTACAGATTTTATAAATTTAATATCAAAAAACATAAAAATGAATAATAACAATTTATTAAAGCATTCCTTAATCGTATTATGCTTAATTTCTACACTATTAAGTTTTGCACAAAAATCAAAAATTAATATGCCTAAGGGGCGTATCGCTTTTAGTTCTGATGGAAATTTACATGATTCAGACGATTGGGGAGCAACCGCTTTTTCACTAGCACTTTTGCATTATGCAGATTTAGAAAAACGCTTTGTACATTATGATTATAATAATCATTTAGGAGACTCTAGAGAAAGTTGGGAGAAAATGATGGATGAGGCTGCTAAAGGTGGTGCTAAACGTTTTGGACTTGATGTTTCTAAAGTATTTAACGATCAAACTGAAAAGGAAGCTGCAATAGCCAATTTTGTTAAAGAAGCTAAAAAAAGCAGTAAAAATAACCCACTTTGGTTTATTTGCGCTGGTCCAATGCAAATGGCTTACAACTTAATAGAAGCTACACCAGAAAATAAACGTCAATTTATTTATGCCATATCTCATAGTACATGGAATGAAGATCATACCGATGGAGAAAATGAAAAAACCTGGGCAGATATGAAAAAGGATTTTCCGTCTGTAACTTATTATGATATTATTGACCAAAATAATGCAAATGGAGAAGATGATTTTAAATCACATATAAACAATTGGCAATGGTTAAAAAATAGCTCAAATAAAAATTGGCAATGGTTATACAATATAGATGATACTTACCAAGTGGATGAGTTAGAGAATTGGGATTCTAATACAGAAAAACATTTTGATATTTCGGATACTGGTATAACATATTGGTTAATTACTGGAGGCCCAGATAATGGAAATGAAAAAGGAGGTTGGAAAGAAGTGAAAGCTCTTTTTGAAAACAAACCTATTGAAATGACTAATCCAACACCAGAGGTTAAACTAACCTCTAACGATTTTATTTTTATAGAAGCAGAAAACACAACTTCTGATTTACAAGAATGGAACGTTTTAAAAAAGGGAGATGCTCTTTACACTGAAAAAGCTTCTGGGTTTGCACATATTGAGTTTACAGGTAATATGGCGAATACGGGAGAACCAAATTCACCTTTAGAATATACTTTTGTGGCACCTAAAGATGGAAATTTTAGGTTATTAATGATGAGCAGTAAGCGATTGGAAGGAGCGCAAGGTGATTGGTGTAATGATGGTTTTGTTAAAATGAAAGGAGATTTTACTTCAGAAACAAATTTATCTAAAGCGGAGCTAGAAGATTATATTAAATATTTTCAAGAAGGGAGTACAAATACACCAGAATTAGAATGGCATTGGGGACAACGCGCAGAAAAAGGGACACACACGTTTTTTAATTTAATCTATGGATTAAAAAAAGGAGAAGAATATACGTTAACCTTAGCAGGTAGATCAAAACGATTTAGTGTTGATTATTTAGTGTTTTATGATGCCGATAAATTGAGTTTAATTGATGCCAAAGCACTTTTTAAAAATCAATAACTAGAATATCAGATTGGTATTATAATAAAAAGACCTACTCTTAATTTTCGTAATTAAGAGCAGGTTTTTTTTATTCTATTTTAGATGTATTTTAAACAATTGTTTACATAGCTCTAAAGCATCTAGTAGTAAATGATATTCTTCTTTTTTTTATGCATTTAATAAATGCGAAGTAGTTTTTTTTACTTGTAGTCTCTTACAAATTTACGATAGTGAATAATATCTTGAATAGTTAATACCATCAAATCGTGTTCACCTGCAAACGAAATAATAGTGTCCTTTTTTGCCATTGTTCCGTCGTCATTCATTAATTCACAAAGCACAGCTTCTGGTTTTAAGCCTGCTAATTTCATTAAATCTACGCTACCTTCAGTATGCCCTTTTCTTTCTAGAACACCGTTATTTTTAGCTCTTAATGGAAAAATATGACCAGGTTTTGCTAAATCATTACTTGTAGCATTTTCATTAGATGCTACTTTTATGGTTGTTAATCTATCTTTAGCCGAAACCCCTGTAGTTACGCCTTCTTTTGCTTCTATAGAGACTGTAAAAGGTGTTTGATAGCTACTAGTGTTTTCCGTTACCATATAAGGAAGCTTAAGTAAATCTGCTTTTTCGTTGGTTAAACAAAGGCAAACAATACCGCTACATTTTCTAATCATAAGTGCCATATGTTTATTGGTCATATGGTGTGCAGAGAATACTAAATCACCTTCATTTTCTCTGTCTTCGTCATCCATTAAAATAATTCCTTTTCCATTTCTAAGATGCATCAATACTTTTTCTACCCGCTCTTGACTATTTTTATTAACTGTTTGTAATGTATCTAATTCTGCAAGTACCATTTTATATTTTTATAATTGAATTGCAAAATTAATGTTGTCTTAAGTCAGATTATTTGACATAGGTCAATAAATTCATTTTATTTTAGAAAATAACTAAGCTTTAGTTTTATGACAAATCTGTAAATGATAATATGTTTTTAGATTTCTTGTTTAATTTATCGCTATACCTAGTTTGTTTAATTACTTAAAACAATTAATAAGCTAATAAGTAGCAATTTCTTAGAACTTCATTTTTATTAAACTGCTAAGAGATAAAAGACAAACATAATTGAGGTCTTTAATTTTTACTTACGCATTTGCTTCTTAATTACCTGATATAAAAATTCCGACACACCAACGTGCAAAAAGTATAATAGATTTTCTACAGTTAATTTACCTATCGCTGTTACTAAAGGTAATCTGGCTTCTTTTAACTAGTAGTAATATCAAAAAACACCTATTTTTTAAACGTACATCTTTCAATACTTACTTCAGTATTAATTTTTAATTGACTTTCATTTTAAAGATTAGCAAGAGCATCTATAAAATCATTGTAAGAATAATGTACTCATTTATCCTGTAATCCTAATTTAGTTATAATAGCACAAGAAGCTACTAAAGTGTAGCAATTAAGGGGGTACTTTAGACTACTTGTATAAATTATTTTGGTTACTGTTGCCGTAAAAGCTAACGGCCATAACATTGTTATGGCCGTTTAATTCTTGAGAGTAAACTCTATAATACTTATTAAAGTTAATATAAATATTGTTGCTTTTTTATCCTATTTATATAGGATGTTTTAAAAATAAAATCAACAAAATAATTTATTTATATACCCATAAGTTTCTGTATTTTTTTTGGTAAATCTGTATTGTCAAAATATTTAGAAAACTCTTCTTGACCTTTACCTATAACTCTAACAGGAACTGGTGTACCAGAATGATCGCCAGAAGCCCAATTTATTCCTGCTTTTTTATTCAAAATATAAGCAGCTGTTTCAGCAATAGATTTTACTGCAGTTTTACTTAAATAATCGGCATCTGCGTCTACGTTCTTATTTCCTTTAAACTGTTTGTTGTAAGCAGATTTTAATAGCGCTAATTCTTTATCATCTAAAGACAAACCGACATCCTTGTTTCCTAAACCAAAATCTGCCTGTACTAATTCTAAAATAGTATTAAAAGAAACTTCTGGTTCAGTACCTTTAAGTTCAGTCATTTTTCTTTTAAACTCTTGAACTGAAATTATTTGGTATTTTAAGTATTCTGGATTAGTTACATAATTTATCCCTGTAGTTAGGGCACCCGTTTCATGGTCTGCAGTAACAATTATTAAGGTTTCATCTGGTCTTTCTTTATAAAACTCATAGGCTTCTTTAATAGCATCATTAAAAGCTAGTACTTCATGAACCATAGATACACCATCGTTTCCATGACATGCCCAATCAATTTTACCACCTTCTACCATCATAAAAAAACCTTTGTCATTATCAATCACTTCAATTCCTTTTTTTGTAAAATCGGCAAGAGAAAATGCTTCTTCTTTTTGGTCAATAGCCCAGTGAAATTCTCCTGAAGGATACATGTCTGGATTTATAGCAATTATTTTTTCATCTCCATTTTTTAAATTTCTAATATCTTCTATAGAGTTTGCAATGGTATACCCTTTATTTATAGCATTTTGATATGAATCTGGTTGATCTCCTTTTTTTCCTTTAGGATGATGGAATCCTCCACCTCCAAAATAATCGATATTATAATTGGGTAGCTCCATACTAATTTCATAATACATATTACGAGAATTTTGATGTGCATAAAAAGATGCTGGAGTAGCATGATCTATCATTACACTAGATAATATACCTACTTTAAAACCTGCTTTTTTAGCTTTCTGAGATATGTTTTCATACGATATTGTTTGGTCTGGCGATTTTCCTATAATACCATTATTTGTTTTAAACCCTGTAGACATTGCTGTTGCTGCAGCACAAGAAGTAGTAACATAAGAACTAGCAGAATAGTTAGTCATATTAGAGTTAACCGGAAAACTACTCATTAATAGTTTTTCTGATTTAATCTCGTTAGGTTTCGAATTTAAATACATTTCGGTAGTATAAATTTGACTTAACCCCATACCATCTCCAATAAACAAAAAGACATATTTTGCTTTTGTTTCAGTTTGACTGTATCCAATAGTGCAAAAAAATGTTATTGAAATTAGCACTATATTTTTTATCATTTTTACCATAATACTTTTTTAAGTAAATGTACTATAAGTTATGTTTTTAGAGTATAAAAAAATAGGCGTATTTATGGTAATTATGGTGCAATATTCATTGTAAATATTCATTGCAAAATTTTGTCTTGCTTAAAAAATAAAAGTAATATAGTTTTAAGAGACTTATTTTTTTAATTAATTATGATTCGTGTAAAGTCGTTTTTTTAATTAATTGTGGCAATTACCTTTAAAATATTACCTTAGATTTTGAGTAATATTTGCGTTATTTTATTAATACATTGTACTTTAAAGTATCATATTTAGCTTTAAAAATATTTTAACATATTGTAAAAATGGGTAGTTAGCAGCATTTTTGTTATAAGATGCTTGATTTGTTATAAATGCTTTGTTTACTTATGGATAGTTTTATAACCGGTTGATTTTTAATACTTAAAATCGATTTAACACTTAAAATTAAATTATGATGAAAAAACTACTTACAATTACTCTCGTTTTATTTACTGTTATTTCAGTAAACGCACAAAGTTTAAGCGACCTTGTGTTTGAATCTACAATTACTCCAACTACAACTTCTGTAGATTTAACTTTTAATTATAATGGAATCTCTGCAGGAGATAAATTCGAATGGCAGTTAATATTAGCAAAAGCAGATGAGTCTCCAGATTGGGGATCAAAGAACATTACTTATCTAACTGATATAACTCCAAATGGAATCGGATCAGGTACTCAAACTATAACTTTTAATGTGTCGAATGGCCCTATAAATGGAGAAGTGTATACTTGGGCAGGAAAAATTACAGTGGCTTCAACTGGTGTAGATTTATACAATAACACCGGAAATTTAGTTACTATATCTACTACTGCTGGTTTAGAGGATGCAAAATCTAATGCAATAGCAATCTATCCAAACCCTGTATTAGATGAAATATTTGTTAAAAATTTATCTGAAGTAAACCAAGTAAAAGTGATTGATATTACTGGTAAAACAGTAAAAAATGTAAATGATTTTAATCAATCAAATTCTATTAATGTATCTGCTTTAAATAAAGGAGTTTATTTTTTGATTTTTGATAATAAAAAACAAGTTAAGTTTCTGAAAAATTAGAAGTTTAATTTAAATAATAAAACTGGAAGGTTTTTTAGAAAACTCTTCTAGTTTTATTATTTAAATACTGTTGCATTATTTAATAGGATTTCTACCTAAGCAATAGTCTGATTAGGTAACCTGTTAAAGGTTTTTAAAGAAGTTTTTTAGTATATCATTTACTGTTTCTAAAATTGCTTTTTTATGTTTTGCCTAATTTTAGTTATTAAATGAACTCCGTCTACAAAAAGTCTTTAAAATAAATTGTTGTGAAACTTTTTCTTTTTATAATGACATACTTCTAAAGGAGTAGAATAAATCAAAGAGATATCTGCACAATGATATAAACAATTCATTTTCATAAAATAGTTAAAATGAATGTGTTTTTTTAAAGCACTACCTACCTTATATAGTAAACCACAATTAGAGAACATATCTTATCTATATTTACAAATATGGTTTACTAAAAAAGATTAAGTTTTTGGTGAATTTTAAAGTAAAATATTAAAATAATGATCACTTCACTATTCGATATTTTAAATTATTGTTACGTTATTAGCTGTTATACTTTCTAAAATACTGTTTCTTTTGAAGCATTATATTATAATTTTGGGATGATATTATCTAAAAAGAAATAATTGATTTGATAGAATTGAAAGCTTGGTTTCGATAAAAAAAAATGGAATTTATAATTTTTTAGTTGAATCTATTTCATATAAAATGACGATAGATTATAGAAGTCAATGAAGTACCAGTCATTTTCTATGATTGTATAAGTGAGTCGATGGTATTATTTTAAATTTGTATGGTCGACAAATTCAGAAATAACAAAAGAAATGATTACTACAGGTGCTAAAATTTATAAATTAGATACAGATCTAATTGTTGTGGATAACACTAAACTTAAAAGTTATTTACGAGATGCACTAAAAGCAGTCGATAAAATTTTAGTGGTAATTAATGGGAAAGAGGTTTAAAAATATATAAAAACTGAGGCTACCCGCTTTAGTTAAATGTGTTGTAAAGTTATTTTGTTTTACCCACATATTTTGTCAAATGCTTTAAAGTACACTTGAAGATAATGGATGCAGAAATTAAATTAAATTCTATTTAATAAAAGGAGTAAGTCATCTGTTTTTAGCTTCATTATGTTTTATTAATTGTAATTTTAGGTCTCTTAAATATCTAGTTAGTCTAATTAAATTAGTAGTTTTAATAACTTAATTACCTTTAAGAATAAGCTGCAATTAGTATGTAGCGTCACTTCTGCTACTATAACAAATGTTGCGACTTATGTATTATGTTGCGCGTTAAGTGTTAGAAAGCTAATTGCAAGAATTCTTTTATGAATTGCTTTATAAGTCTCATCATTTGCTTTATTCAAAAATTATATTTGTTTCAAGCATTTTCTATGTAAGTAATAATGAAGACAAATAAATCAAAATATAAGTTGTGGATAGAATTTCTCATAATAGGGTTTATGCTGTTTTTACTTATACTAATATTTGATTACATATAAATTTCATCAACTATAAAAAACCAACCTACTATATGAATATAAATAATAAAACACAATCTTTAGTTAAGTTTTCAAAATCATGTTTAGTAACTGTTATGGTTCTATTTATGGTTGTTTCGTGTAAAACAAACAAAGAAAATCTAGCAGAAACTGAAACCTACAAGTTTAAATTTCAAAATACTTCTTTGTCATTTGAAGATAGAGTTCAGGACTTAATAAGTCAAATGACGCTTCAAGAAAAAGTATCTCAAATGCGCTATGATGCTCCGGCAATAGACAGATTAGGAATTCCAGAATACAATTGGTGGAATGAATGTTTGCATGGGGTTGGAAGAGCAGGAGAAGCAACGGTTTTTCCACAAGGTATTGGTATGGGAGCTACTTGGAATGCTCCTTTAATTTTTGAAATGGGAACGGCAGTTTCAGATGAAGCAAGAGCAAAACATCATAAATTTGTTAGTGAAGGTAAAAGAGGTATTTACCAAGGTTTAACGTTTTGGACACCTAATATTAATATTTTTAGAGACCCACGATGGGGAAGAGGACAAGAAACCTATGGGGAAGACCCACACTTAACAAGTAGAATTGGTGTTAACTATATAAAAGGACTTCAAGGAGATGATCCTAAATATTTAAAATTGGTGGCAACGGCAAAACACTTTGCTGTGCATAGTGGTCCAGAAAAATCAAGACATGAAGATAATTATCAAACATCAAATAAAGATTTATACGAAACGTATTTACCAGCTTTTGAAGCAGCTGTAAAAGAGGCTAATGTGCACTCTGTTATGTGTGCATATAATCGTTTTAGAGATGAAGCATGCTGTGGTAGTAATTTGTTGTTAAATAAAATTCTTCGTGACGATTGGGGGTTTGAAGGCTATGTAGTTTCAGATTGTTGGGCAATTAATGATTTTTGGCAATCAGGTCATCATGAAATAGTACAAACAGCAGAAGAAGCAAGTGCATTGGCTGTTGCTAGAGGAACAGATTTAAATTGTGGAGACTGTTATGATCCTAATTTAACAGAAGCGGTGCTTAAAAAAATGATTGATGAAGAAAAAATTGATTTGGCATTAACTCGATTAATGATTGCACGTTTTAAACTGGGTATGTTCGACAACGATAAAGACGTTAAATGGGCAAAAATTCCTTATAGCGTTGTTGCAAGTGAAGGTCATTATGCTTTATCTAAAAAAATAGCAAGAGAATCTATGGTATTGTTAAAAAATGAGAACAATATACTTCCGCTAAGTAAAAATATAAAATCTATTGCAATCATTGGTCCAAATGCAGACTCTAAACAAGCGTTATTAGGTAACTACCACGGTACACCTAATCAATTTAATACACCATTAAAAGCAATTACAGATAAATTACCTAACGCTACCATAAATTATGCATTAGGAAGTGATATTGCCATAGGTTGGCCTACTTTAAACACCATACCAACTTTAGCTCTTAAAAATGGTGATAACAAAGGTTTAAAAGGGGAGTATTTTGCCAATAAAGATTGGGAAGGAACACCAGAATTTACAAGAAACGATGCAGAAATTGATTTTATATGGATGAAGGATAGACCCATTAAAAATTTAAAAACTGATGTTTTTTCAGTAAAATGGACAGGACAATTAGTTCCTAATGAAAATGGGAATTATAGAATAGGATTTAAAGCGTGTAACGATGTTAAATTTTATTTTGATAACGAACTTAAGTTCGAATTTAGTGACGATCATAATACTCAAACCAAGTATTTTGATATGGAATTAAAAGCAGGACAGTCTCATGATGTTAAAATAGAATATTATAACCACCACTCAGATCCTCAAGCACAATTTGTTTGGGCAAAAATGGATCAAGATTTAATGACGCCAGCTTTAGAGGCTGCAAGAAATTCTGAAGTTGTGGTGCTTTGTTTAGGTTTATCTCCAGATATTGAAGGTGAAGAAATGCCTGTATTATTGGAAGGATTTGATAAAGGAGATCGTACTGATATTAAACTTCCAAAAACGCAAATTGAATTAATGAAAAAAATTCAGGCACTTGGTAAGCCAACCATTTTGGTTTTAATGAACGGAAGTGCTTTGGCTGTTAATTGGGCTGCCGATAATGTTCCTGCTATTCTAGAAGCATGGTATCCGGGTGAATTTGGAGGAAATGCCATTGCAGATGTGTTGTTTGGCGATTACAACCCTGGAGGAAAGTTACCTGTAACTTTTTATAAATCAGTAAATGATTTACCAGATTTTAAAAACTATAACATGGCGAATAGAACCTATAAATACTTTAAAGGAGATCCACTTTTTCCTTTTGGTCATGGTTTAAGTTATACGAATTTTACTTATACTAATTTAAATGTTTCTAATGAAGTTGTCGTAAACAAAGAAATTAAGGTAAGTGTAGAGGTAAAAAATACTGGAAGCGTTGATGGAGATGAAGTTGTACAACTGTATATTTCTCATGAAGGCAAAACAGATGCAGCAATAAGAACTTTAGTAGGTTTCGAAAGAATTCATTTAAAAGCTGGCGAAACAAAAATGTTTAGCCACAGTATCACTCCAAAACAATATGCTTTAATAAATAATGATGGTGGTTCTGTGTTAGAACCTGGAGCATTAACAATAAGTGTGGGTGGTAAACAACCAGGTTTTAAAGGTGTTGCAGATGCTACTACAAGTGGTGTGTTAACTAAAAAAATAGCATTAATAAAATAACTAATAACAACTTAAATTATTTAGGGAGTAGATTAGAAAAAGAGAAATTGTAGATTCTTTTTTAAAGGGTTACAATAAAGATTAATCAATAATTAAATTAAAGGATTTATAAAACTTGATATTCATAATTAAGCTTTTTTTAAGTCCTTTTTTTTTAAATAACAATATTAATTAGTAGCAGATGGTATATAAAAAACAAAGGTATTTTCAAATTAAAATAGTCCATATTGTCTTAATTGTGTTTGCTTTTACAAGTTGTAAAAGTGTGAGCCAAAAAAAGCTGGATGAGCCAGGTCTTAAAAATGTTTCAGAGTTTCCAATAGGTACTGCAGTTAATATTAATAGGCTAATTAATGATGACGCATTAATGTCTTTGCAGATTTTAAATTTTAATAGTATTACAGCTACAAGCGATATGAAAATGCAGTCTATTTTGCCTGCAGAAAACCAGTTTAATTGGAAAAAATCTGACACGATTTTATATTACGCCAAAAAGCACAACCAACGCGTTTTTGGCCATAACCTTATTTGGCACAGCAGTACACCAAAATGGGTAGAAGAAAAAGGGAATAAAGACAGCCTTTGGTTGGGAGAATTTATGAAAGATTATATTCATAAATATGTAGGCAGATACAAAGGCAAAGTAGCTGGATGGGATGTTGTAAACGAAGCTTTTGAATCTAAAGGTGGTGCATATAGAAAAACATTTTGGTATAATAATTTAGGTAAAGAATATATAGCAAATGCTTTTAGATATGCACATGAAGCAGATCCTGATGCCGTATTGTTTTATAATGATTTTAACATTGAGCGTGATACTCTAAAATTACAGGCCGTTTTAAATATGGTTAAAGATTTTAAGAAAGAGGGTGTACCTATTCATGGTATTGGTTTTCAAATGCACATTCGTATGGATACGCCAGATGAAGTTATTGCTTATTCATTAAAAAAAGCGGCAGAAACCGGTTTGCAAATTCACTTATCTGAAGTAGATATTATTTTTAATTCTCACAATGATGAAAGATTGGGTGGTATAGAAAATTATAGTTCTATTACTGATGAAATGAAATTAGCACAGGAAGAAAAATATAAAAATCTAGTTTTAATGTATCGCAGAATTGTTCCGAAAGAGCAGCAATTTGGAATTACAGTTTGGGATTTTACAGATAGAGATTCTTGGATTAAAGGTTTTTTTAATATGAAAGATTGGCCTACTATTTATGATGAAGATTTAAAGCCAAAACCAGCCTATAATGGTTTTTTAGAAGGTTTAAAAGAGAAAACTAAAAAAAAATAATATGAGGTATCTTAAAACTGAAATTATAAAGTTTACAACCCTGCTTTTTTTGCTATTGGTTTTAAATGTTTATAGTCAAGAGACTGAAGGTATCCATGAGTTTTACAATGCTAAATACGAACCAGAAACAGGAATTTATCACGGTGCTGGTCAAGATAAAAATGGATTCCAAGATTATGTAAATGCTTTAGGGCAAGATAAGATGCCTGCAATTTATATGACGTATGTTAATATTACGTCATCCGTAAAAAAGATTGAACGTTGGGGAAAAAGTTTACAACAAGTTTTAGATAGTTTGCCTAAAGGAATGATGCCTCAAATTGGTTTAGGATTTACGGGTGGTAAGGATACCGGATCAGGTTTGGATAAAGAAGTAGCTGATGGTAAGTATAACAAGCAATTACAAGCATTTTATAAAGTGCTTTTAGATTTAGACAGACCCTCTTTTACTAGAATTGGTTATGAGTTTGAAGGCGATTGGAACGGCTATTCACCTGAAAGTTTTAAAAAAGTATTCATCACTATTTCAAAGGCATTTAAAGAAAAGAATATAAAATCGGCTACAGTTTGGTGTTCAGGTGGTGGCTCTGCAAAATTTATAAGTCTAGATAAGTTGATGGAATACTATCCTGGTGACCAATATGTAGATTGGTGGGGTATTGATATTTTTAGTCCAGAAGAATTTGACCATGTTGGTTTACAAAACTTTTTTGATGCAGCGCATATTCATAAAAGACCCGTTATGATTGGTGAATCAACACCAAGATTTGTAGGTGTTTTAGATGGTGAAATTTCTTGGGATAAATGGTTTAAACCTTTTTTTAAAATGCTACATGATAACCCAGGAATAAAAGCATTTTGCTACATCAATTGGGATTGGGAATATTGGTCTAACAGAAATGGTTTTCCTTGGCATGATTGGAAAGATGCCCGTATAGAAAAAAATCCATTTGTATTGGAAGCTTATAAAAAAGAAATGGAGCAACCATTATTTATTCATCTTGATAAAAAATAAGAAAATTGAAAACAGTTATATCTTTAGTTATTTTTCTAAATGCATTAGTCAGTTTTGCGCAAGAAAATTATAGTTTGTCTTCTCAAAAAGAAAGATTAAGACAATACTCTGGTCAATGGGTAAGTACTATTAACCCCAGTACAGATAGTGTAGCAAAACATCCTCAAATAAAAATGAGTAGTTTGAATAATTTCAACAATCATTCACTAACAGTTAAAGTTTTACAAAAAGATAGTGTCAATCAATACCATCCAATACTTCAAGAAATTATTGGATATGATAGGGGTACCAATACTATTTTTGCTGCAGGACATAATGCAGAAGGCGCATTTTTTACAGGGAAAGGTAGCTTTCCTTCAGAAAATAACTGGACGATGCAAGACAAAGATCTTAATGGTAATAATACAATGAAGGTTGATTTTAACTTTCAAAATTATACGGATGTTATATTGGAAGGATTAGATACTAATGAAAAAAGTTTATGGAAAACCAGATACATTAAAAACAATCCTAAAGACAAAAATATTGGTATTCAGCTCGTTTCTGTTCACAAAGAAATGCTTAAAAACCCAGAACAAACCTTAATTCAGTTAGGCAGAATGGGGTATAGTTATGTTGAAACTTTTGTATATAAAAACGGTGGATTTTACGATCAAAGTCCAACGCAGTTTAAGGCTATGGTAGAAAAAGCAGGTATGCAGTTTTTAGGTTCTATGACTTTTTTCGATCCAGAAGATAAAAATGATGATGTTGCAATACATACGTGGTGGAATAAAACAATACAAGACCATAAAAAAGCTGGTGTAGAATACCTATCTACCTCAAATAGCAAATTAAAAGGCATCAAGACCATCAAAGAACTGCAAGAGTATTCTAACTACTATAATAAAGTTGGAAAGCTTTGTAAAGAGAATGGACTTAAGTTTGTGTTTCATAATCATGCTGATGAATTTTTAAAAGTAGAAGGCGTAACCATTTATGATTATTTGCTTCAAAATACCAATCCTGAGTATGTCTATTTTCAATCGGATGTATATTGGATGCAGGTAGCAGGAGTTAACCCTGTAGATTATTTTAAAACCTATCCAAAACGATTTATTAGTTGGCATGTTAAAGACTATAAAGAATTAGGCGAAAGTGGTAAAATAGATTTCAAAGATATTTTTAACTATCAAGAAATAGCAGGAGTTCAATATATTTTGTCTGAAGTAGAAGATTATAGCTTTCCACCTTTATTTAGTGTTGGTTTAGCTTGGGAATATATTTATTATGAATTATTAAAATAAACATTTAATTATAACACCTTTAGAATGAAGTATCTTTTATTAACTATATTTTTCTTTACAATGATTAAAACAAATGGGCAAGACCAGTTTAGTGTTTTGTTGTTTACGCAACATGATGCCTGGCATCACAATGCTATACCTGTTGCTGTTGATGCTTTTCAAGAAATGGCATCAGAAAATCAGTTTAAGTTTGATTGGACGCAAATACCAGATGACCTTATCACTAAATTACCAAAATATGATGTAGTTATATTTATGAACGCCAATGCTAATTTTTTGACGCCAAAACATATCGATGCTTTAAAAGCATTTATGAAACGAGGCGGAGGCTTTGTAGGTATACACGGAACTGCAGATGGTGAAAATAATAATACTTGGTTTAATGGTCTTGTAGGAGCAAGTTTTGTAAATCATCCAAAATTACAATCAGCAATTGTAAAAGTAGTCAACAGTGATTTTCCTGCAACATGGCATCTACCAAAAAAATGGCTTAGAAGTGATGAGTGGTATAACTTTGAAAACATGAATTTAGATAAACTAACTATTTTAATGACTGTTGATGAAGCTTCTTATGATTTTGCTGCGGGTTATGACGATATTCCGTTAAAAGGTATGGGAGAAAAACATCCTATTTCATGGTATCAAGAATACGAAGGAGGAAAATCTTTTTACACTGCTTTGGGTCATAAACCAGAAACTTTTAAAGATAAAAACTTTTTGAATCACATTTTTGGAGCCATATACTGGGTTTCTAAATAAATTATTCTTGGTAGTATTTATAGAATATTAGTGATGCATTATCATGGTTTACGCTTAGTAAATTTACATCTTTGTTATGTATTTACAATACATAATATAAGCATCAGTCTTATTCTTTTAATAATGGGTTTTACTTCTAATAAATTTATAAAATCACTTTAAATATTTAAAAATAAACAATAAAATGAAAAAATTAACAGTTAAAAATTTCTCTAAAGTAATTTGTGCTTTACTTGTATTATCAGGGTGTAATGATAAAACAACTACAAAAAATACAGTTTTACCAGAAACTAATAAAAGTCAAGATATAGGATTAAAAACTGCTTTTAAAAATCAGTTTATAATAGGTAGTGCCTTAAGTGTTAATGATATTTTAGACAAGGATAATGCTATAAAGCAAATTGCAAAAAAGGAGTTTAATACCATAACTCCAGAAAACTGTATGAAAGCAGAAACGGTAAATCCACAACCTGGAGTTTATGATTTTAAAGCAGCAGATGCCTATGTTGCTTTTGGTAAAGAAAACGACATGTTTATTATTGGGCACACATTAATATGGCATAATCAAACACCAGCTTGGTTTTTTACCAATTCAAAAGGAGAACCTAATTCACCCGAAGAACAGAAAACGCAATTGCGTAACCATATAAAAGCTGTTGCAGGACGATATGCCGGAAAAGTACAAGCTTGGGATGTGGTAAATGAAGTTCTCGATGATGATGGTTCATATAGATCAACCACGTGGGTAAATAGTATTGGTGATGGTGATGAGCTGGTTAGACTTGCCTTTAAATATGCAAGTGAGTTTGCACCAGATACAGAATTATATTATAATGATTTTAATGCATGGCGTCCAGAAAAAAGAGACGGAATTATTCGTATGGTAAAGATGCTTAAAGATGCCGGAATTAGAATTGATGGTATAGGGATTCAAGCACATTGGGGTTTAAATTTTCCTGAAAACAAATATATTCAAGAAGCTATTGATGCTTATGCTGCATTAGGTGTTAAAGTTTTGATAACAGAACTAGATGTTGATGTATTGCCACTAACTAAAGAAGGTCAAATAATAGGGCGTAGTATGATGGAGCCTCAGTTTCAATTAGAAGAATTCGAAACATTTTTAGACCCTTACAAAGATGGTTTACCTGCATCTGTAGAACAAGAACTTGCAGATCGTTATAAAGAATTATTTGAAATTTTTGTAAAAAACAGCGATAAAATAGATAGAGTTACTTTTTGGGGAATGCATGATGGAATGTCTTGGAAAAATGACTATCCGGTACCAAATAGGACTAATTATCCGCTTTTGTATGACAGAAATATGGAGCCTAAATTAGCTAGACAAACTATTTTAGAGACGGTAAAATAAAGTTTAATTTTTTGTGTAAACTTTTGTAAAAGTATTAAACGCTTCCTAAAAAGGGAGCGTTTTTTTTGTCTTTTTTTTGAGATTTAATTCTTTAGTATCCAAGTAATTTTCAATTAGATTTCTTTGTATTCAGACCAAAGTAAAGTAGAAAAGTATTCCCGAAAACAGGTAATACATAGACTTGAGTTAATTTTTAGTTGTATTCACCGTGTAGATTATTTAAGGGTGAAAAAGATTCCTATTTAAAAGCAGTAGCATAAACTATGCAACAATGGTTAATCTTGAAATACTAAATATCATCTATACTTTTAAAATTAATAAAAAAAGTGCTATTTCTGACTCAATTGACAAACTACATGAAAAGACTGGTGTGATAGTGGTAATATTTTTTAGCATATTCAATTCTAAAGTCATTATTGTAAAATAGATAAACTCGATAATTGTGTTTTGTGTTAACTTATAAATTTTAAAAGAGATATGCAGAAATATTTAAGTTGAAAAACTAAATTAAATTTCAAAGTGATACTTATATAATGTGTTGAAATTCAATTTATTACTCAAGTTAGAATCTGATCATAATTTTAGAGTATAATTTTTAGTAAAATAGAAAAATGCATCAATAGTTATAGTTATTACCGTATTTTTCCTATTGATGGTAAGTGAATATTTATATGTTTACAATGTTATCTAATGGTAGATGACGTAAACTTTATTAACTAAACCAAACTAAAACCAAAATTATGAGAAAATTAAATTTTTCAGTGTTACGAGGAACATTATTATTGTCAATTGCATCTTTGTCATTAATAGCCTGTTCCGAAAACGATTTGAATCTTGAAACACCAAGTGGACAAGCACAAGGTGAAATTGAAACAGTTAAAAGTGCAACAACTCCAGTTAACGAAAGAGTAGGAAATCAGAACAACTTTTTTTATTCAATTGATGCTGAAGACCAACTTGGAACAATTAATATTACATCACCTAATGGTAATGGTCATTTTAATTTTACATGGAATGGGGTTCGTCAGGTAGTAGGTGGCCTAGGATGGAGAAATACACAAAGAATAAGTGTAGGCTACAATATAGGTTCTGTAACTACAGATAACAACCTTAAATTTGTAGGATTGTATGGTTGGACTAGAAGTCCGCTTACAGAATTTTATGTTTGTGAAAGAGGACCAGGTGCACTTTTTAATGCAGCAAGCGCAGGTACTAATTATACAGCTAATAACCATACCTATGTTATGACAAAGTCTCAAAGAATACAACAACCTTCTATTGATGGTACTCAGACTTTTTGGCAAGTACAAGGTCGTTGGGGTGGAGCTGCTCTTAATTCTAATAATTCTATAAATGTAGGAACTCATTTAGATAATTTTAAAGGAGCATTAGGTGCTGATTTTGGATTAAACTTTGCTACTCCTGCTGGTGGTACAGATGCGTACATGGTATTTGGATGTGAAGCTTACGATTACGGTAATAATCGTAATAATAGAATAAGTGGTGCTATGAACGCAACTATTTGGAAGATATAAAACAAGTTTCAATTTATAAGTGAGAATTGTAATTGTATCGCTAACAAAATAAGTAATATTTGGCTGCCATTATTGGTACGCTTTTAACTATAAATATTACCTGAGCTAACACACTCATAGATTTTGTTATGCTATATTAATAACACTCAGAATATTATTCAAAAAAAATGCAGATTTAATAAATCTGCATTTTTTATATATTAAAATATAAAACATAAATGAGAAAATTATTTATATTATTATTAGTACCATTATTTATTATAACCTCATGTTCAGAAAAAGAAAATACAAATTTTGTATTTGTAGAAGGAGGTTCCTTTAAAAATACAAATTCTACCTATTATGATAAAGATGTAACTGTTTCTAATTTTTATATTGGAAAATATGAGGTTACTCAAAAAGAATGGGTAGAAATAATGGGTAGTAATCCATCAGAATTTCAAGGAGAAAATTTACCTGTAGAAAATGTAAACTGGTATGACTGTGTTGAATATTGTAACCTAAGAAGTTCTAAGGAAGGTTTAGAGCAGTATTACACTATCGACAAAAACAAGAAAGATCCATACAACGACAATGTCTTAGATGAAATTAAATGGAATGTTACTATAAATGAAGGAGCTAATGGATATCGTTTACCTACAGAACAAGAATGGGAATTTGCAGCCGGAGGAGGGCAGATGAGCAAGAATTATACATACAGCGGTAGCAATACTATAAATGAAGTAGGGTATTATTGGTGCAATTCCGGCGATAAAGACTTAAAAGGTACAAAGTGGCAATGGTCTGCATTACAAAGTAACAATTGCAAAACAAAACCGGTAGGTAGTAAAGCGCCAAACGAGTTAGGTATTTATGACGCCTCTGGAAATGTTAGAGAATGGTGCTGGAATTGGCATACCGATGCATCAGCTCCTAAAGGACGTGTTTTAAAAGGTGGTGGTTGGATAGGTGCTGATTATTGTTGTGAAGCAAGTTTTCAGGGTAATTATGAAGCAAACGGTAAGGGAAGTGATACCGGTTTTAGATTATGCAGAGGTGAATAGTTTAAATTATATAGTAAACGTATTCTCGTAAAAATAACCTAAATTCAATAAGCGATAGTATTTATGAACACCAAGACAAAATCTAAATATGTTACATTAAAATTTAGCTAATATTTAAAGAATGTTGATGGTGAGCTTTTTAATGCAATTTATTTTGCAAACATAGAACGGATCCAAATTTAGAACACAAAGAGATGTAATAAAAAAGGAGTTAGTAACAAGTGTTACTGACTCCTTTTTTAGATTAAAACAAACTAAACTAATTATTTAATTTATGGTTTTAGAGGAACAATTATTCCATTTAGGTTATTTCTAATAATTTTACAGATTGTAAATACGTAACTGTCTAATAAATGGATTAGTAGTAACGTTGGAGTAAATACCATTTTTGTTTACTTTGTAAATTGAGTAGATTTTAACACTTGGTTTACATTGCTCATATAAGCAGACTTTTTCAATTCAATAAATTGAGTTAGTTATTGAATAAATTGTTGTGTGGGTTATGGTTTGAATGCTGCTTATTTTTTAAGTAGCATTTTTTTTATTTAAATATACCAGCTTTATAGATGAATATTTTTTTGCTATTTAATCTATAAAAATATAATTTATGCAAATATAGAGTGTGTAAGTGCTAATTTAATGCAATTCTTAATGTATTACAAAGGTTAAATTTGTGATATTATAATTTTAAACCAATATAAAAAATGAATTTATCTACTGCAGACACTATTGTTTTTATCACATACTTTATGTTGATATTACTAGTTGGTTTTGGAGCTGTTTTTTATAATAAAAAAAAGCAAACATCAAATGACTACTTTTTTGCAGGTAATACACTTCCTTGGTGGGTAATTGGATCATCAGTAATTGCTGCTAATATTTCTGCAGAACAATTTATAGGAATGACAGGTTCTGGATTTGCTATAGGTCTTGGAATTGCAACTTATGAATGGCTAGGTGCTATTGGGCTTTTAGTAGTAGCAAAATTCTTTTTGCCTATTTATTTAAAAAATAATATTTATACAATGCCTGGTTTCTTAGAGAAAAGGTACGACTCTAGGCTTAGGGTAAGTTTAGCTGTATTTTGGTTGTTGGTGTATTGGTTTGTTAATTTATCATCAGTTTTTTATCTGGGAGCTTTGGTTTTAGAAGGCTATTTAGGGTTAGATTTAATGGAATGGATTTTAGTACTAGCTGCAATTTCAGGTTTATATTCAGTATTAGGAGGCTTAAAAGCTGTTGCTTATACAGATGTTATTCAAATTATTTTTTTAGTTGCAGGAGGGTTAATGACTACGTTTTTTGTATTGCAAGCAATTAGTGATTCTAACGATGTATTTTTAGGACTAAGAATGATGTTTGATGCTGCTCCAGAAAAATTTGATTTAATTTTAAGTAAATCAGATCCCAATTATAAATATTTGCCAGGAGTAAGTGTTATTCTAGGAGGTTTATGGGTTGCAAATATTGCCTATTTTGGATGTAACCAATACATTATTCAGCGTTCATTAGCTGCAAAAAATATTAATGAAGCCCAGAAAGGAATGGCATTTGCAGCTTTTTTAAAACTATTTATTCCAATAATTGTTGTTTTACCAGGAATTGCTGCTTTTGTGTTAAATGCTGGCATAGATAAGCCAGATGAAGCCTACCCTTGGTTGTTAGCTAATTTTATTCCATCAGGTTTTAAAGGCCTTGCATTTGCAGCTTTAATTTCTGCAATAGTATCCTCATTAAGCTCAATGGTTACAAGTGCATCCACCATTTTTACATTCGATATTTATAAACCGTTGTTTAATAAAACAGTCACAGATAAAAAGCTCGTAACTGTTGGTAGAATAATGAGTGCTGTTTCTTTACTAATTGCCATTATTATAGCTCCACTGTTAGCATCGCTAGAACAAGCATTTCAGTTTATACAAAATTTTACAGGCATGGTAACTCCAGGTATTGTAGTTGTATTTGTATTTGGTTTGTTCTGGAAAAGAGCAAACGCAACAGCTGCTTTATGGACCGTTATTCTAACAATTCCAGTGTCCGTTTTATTAGATATATGTATTAAAGATTTACCATTTTTAGATAGAATGGGGGTTTCATTCTTACTATTATCAATAGTATTAATTGTAGTATCACTTTTAAAGAAACAAAAAAGTAGTGATTTAATAAAAATAGATGAGGGTATTTATAAAACTACCACTGTATTTAATGTTTTAGCAATAATCATTTCAGCTGTTTTAGGAGTTTTTTATTATACTTTTTGGTAGTTAATTAATAATTTTTTAAAAAACAATAATGGATAAATTTTGGAACAATGATAAGGAGCTATTCTCTCTAGCAAAAAAAGAGTTATTTACAGCTGTAATTGGTGATGCAATGGATAAAATGAATTTATTACACCAATTTCTTCCGCCACAAATTCAACCATTAAAAGATGATATGTTTTTAATTGGAAGAGCAATGACTGTACTAGAAGCAGATACTTTTGAAGAATTAAGTCATGGGAGTCAAAACCCATTAATGGCAAAACCATTTGGGTTAATGTTAGAAGCATTAGATGATTTAAAAGAAAACGAAGTATATATATGTTCTGGAGCTTCGCTAAATTATGCTTTAGTTGGTGAGTTAATGATGACTAGAGCAAAAATACTAGGTTCGGCTGGTGCAGTTGCTAACGGCTACTCACGAGACACAAATGGTATTTTAGAATTAGATTTTCCTGTATTTTCTTATGGAAGGTATGCCCAAGATCAGGGGCCAAGAGGAAAGGTTATAGATTTTAGAGTTCCAATTGAAATGAATGGTGTTAGAATTAATCCTGGAGATATAATTATTGGTGATAATGATGGAGTTTGTGTTGTTCCTAAAGAATTTGAAGATGAAGTTTTTATTAGAGCTTTTGAAAAGGCTAGAGGTGAAAAAACAGTATTAAAAGCAATACAAAACGGTATGAGTGTTATAGACGCTTGGAATAAATACCAAATAATGTAATTATAAAATAATTTAAAAAATAAAGTACATGAAAACTTGGATTTATCTTTTATTCTTTTGTTCAACTTTGGGAATATATGCCCAAACTGGTAAAATGAATTCGTTAGCATACAATGACAGTGGCAATATTAATAACCAACCATTTCTTATAAAGGGAGATAATTATACTTTTCCAGATAAAGAGTTAGGGAATGAAGTAGATAGGTCTTGTAATTATGGAAATACAATTATTTACGCATTTAATAATTTCGATTTAAAAGCTTCCTATAATTTAAGAGTCGTTTTTGTTTCAGATGAAAATAGAGTTATTGCATTAAGTGCAGATGGAAATGCTTTAGAAGACGAAATTACTATTAAAAAAGGTGAGCGTAAAGAAATAAATTTTAAAATACCAGAAAAAGCTTATGCCTATGGACAGTTTGTATTATTATTTGAGTTAATTGAAGGAACAAATGCTGTAGTGTCTGAAATTGAAATATATTCATCAGACACTACTAATGTTCTTTCTCCTTTTTCTGAAGAACAAAAAAAAGAAATACTAAAGAAAAAATTAATTGTTGTAAATGAAATAATTAATGTAGAGAGTGTGATGCCAAAATATGTTCCTCGTCCAATAAAGGTAACAAAGGTATTTAACCCAAAACTATCTTTAAATGGTGATTGGAGATTTAATGAAAAACCGGGTAATACATTCTTTAAAAACACAAAAGAAACAACCAATTGGAAAACAATTAATGTACCAGGAGAATGGGCTATGCAAGGCTACAAAGTAGATTCTGCTGCTTTTGCAGGATATAATAAAAAATTTAATATTCCGAGAGATTGGAATGGAAATCGTATAAAGATTCGTTTTGATGGAGTTTCTAGCGAAAGTATCATTTGGATTAACGGAAAAGAAGTGGGGTCTCATATGGGAGGAATGACAGCTTTTGAATTTGATATTACCGATTTTTTAATGAAAGGAGAAAATAGTATTTCATTAAAAGTTAGAAATGAATCTTTGGCTGATATGTTGGGTAGTTTAACTCAGTATGCAGCACATCAAATAGGTGGTATTACTAGAAAAGTTACACTTTTTGCAGTGCCAGATGTACATATTTCAGATTTAAGAATTGTAACCGATTTAGATGAAAATTATAAAAATGCCAACTTAAAAATTCAATTAGGTATTACAAATTATGGAAATAACAACTCTAAAGAGCAATCGGTTAGATTTACAATTCCAGATAAAAATATAGTAAAAGAATTTATTATTGAAGAGATTAAGGTTGGTGAAACAGTTGTTAAAAATATTGAAATACCCGTTACAAATCCACAAAAATGGACCAATGAAACACCTAATTTATACGATTTATTTATCGATTTATTAAAAGAGAAGAAGCTTTCAGAAAGATTAATTAATAGAGTTGGTTTTAGAGAAGTTGAAATTAATGGAAGTGAATTACTAGTCAATGGTGTTTCGGTTAAATTAAGAGGAGTTAACCGACATGAAATACACCCATTAAAAGGAAGATCTTTAGATCAAGAAACTTGGGAAAAAGATATTGAATTGTATAATAAGGCAAATGTTAATTATATAAGAACATCACATTATCCTCCATCAGAAGAATTTATAGCTTTATGTAACGAAAAAGGAATGTTTGTAGAAATGGAAGCTCCGGTTTGTTGGGTTGGGCACCATGCTAACAAAAATTGGCAAACGCTTAATTATACAGATGAAAAGTATTTCCCATATATGTTACAAGCAAATATGGAAACTATTCATTTTTATAGAAATAACCCGTCTATTATATTTTGGTCTGCTGCCAATGAATCATATTGGAACTATAATACAGCAAAACTAATGAAATATGTTGATGCTGCAGATACAACACGTCCAAATGCATTTCACGATCAAGCATACGGAGGTTTTAATAACCAAGGAAGTACAGCTTCAATAGCAAACATTCATTATCCAGGACCAAATGGTTATAAAAAGGCTACTGATTTTGATAAACCATTAATTTATGGAGAGTACTGCCACTTAAATGTTTATAATAGAAGAGAATTAATAACAGATCCAGGTGTTAGAAACGATTGGGCTTCAGCATTAGCTCCAACTTGGGAAAACATGTATAAGACTAAAGGTGTTTTAGGAGGTGCTATTTGGTCTGGTGTTGATGATATTTTTCAAATGCCAAATGGAGATGCTGTTGGTTATGGCCCATGGGGACCAATTGATGCTTGGAGAAGACCTAAGCCAGAATATTGGCATGTAAAGAAAATTTATAGTCCAATTAGAGTAACAACCAAAAGTTTAGAAGCTACTACTAATTTTGAACTTGAAATTGAAAACAGATATACATACACAAATCTTAAAAACACTAAAGTTGTTTGGAGTTATGCAGGTGAAACAGGTAGCATTTTTCCAAATATAGAACCAGGAGCTAAAGGGAAAATTAAAATAAACGTAAAGAATATTGCTACTAATAAAAGTTTAAAATTAGTATTTTTTGATCCTAGAGGTTTTTTAGCTGATGAGTTTATAATACCAGTTGGAGAACAGTCTTTTGATGCAATTGTTAAAAATGATCCTGCAGTAAAAACAAAGTTAAAAACAACTAGCACAAGCTTTATAATTACTGGAACTAATTTTACTTGTGTAATAAGCAGAGCTACAGGACAAATAATTTCATTAAAAAAGAATGACAATATTGTATTAAATGGAGGACCTTGGTTAATGGCTTTACCTTTAGATGGTGAAGGTTGCGAACCAGATCACGATGCAAATATTCCACCTTTTAATGAGCTTTGTACTAATTGGAAAGCAACTAAAGTAGTTGCAGAAAGGTTAAATACAGGAGTGAAAATTGAGGTAAAAGGATCGTATAAAGAATTTAAGGGTGATTATTCTTTACATATTAATGCAAACGGAGAAATTAATATTGATTATGTTTTTGCAAGTAAAGTAGCCGTGAACCCAAGACAATGGGGAATGGTGTTTGATGCACCTAATAATTACAATAAATTTTTCTGGAAAAGAAATGGGAGATGGACGTCTTATCCACAATCACATATAGGTAGAGCAATTGGTGAAGCACCATTGTTTTATGAAGGTGTACCAGAAAGTATAAGTCCTAATGAAAGACCATTATGGAACTGGAGTATGGATTTTAATAAATTAGGAAGTAACGATTTTAGATCTACACGAAGAAATTTTTGGTATGCAGGGTTGCGTTCAAATTCTGGAAATGAGGTTCTTGCTGTTTCAGAAAATGCATCTCAACATTGGCGATCTTGGTTAGATGGAAAGAAAGTAAGATTTTTAGTAGCTGGTTTTGTAACAGCCGGAAACGAATTGTTTTTAGGAAGTTTTTATGGACCTACTCGAGTTCCGTTAGAAATTGGAGATGAAATTTCAGACTCTATAAAATTAATAGTAAGTAAATCTGAGTAGAATAATAATATTATTTATCCTATAAATTGAAGTGTATTTTAAAAAATTAAGCAAGCTTAAGTTTTTATAAGTATTACAATCTAATTTTCACTAATTAAACTTAATGATATGTTGAAGTTGTTTTTTTTGAATAGTATTCAAAATAAATATAAATACATGTTTATTGTATTTATAACTCTGGGAATCTTTTTGTCTGTAACAAGTTGTTTTAATAAAAATGATAAGCAAAATGAAAACCCGTTAATGAAAAATGAAGCTAATATGGATCCTTCTTTAGAAGGAATTCCTTATAAAATTAAAGATTTTATAGCGCCAGCTAATTTTTTAGAAAAGGATTGGGTAGATTTTCATAAAAATAATAAGAGTAAAGTAAATGCTTTAAATCTACTAAAAAGTCCATGGGAACAAGTAAACTTTACGGTAGATCATACAGCAGGAAGTTATGGTGCACATGGTATTGGAGTGATACGCTCTATAGCGATTCAGCCAGGAAATACAAACCGTGTTATTGCGGGAACATTACTTGCAGGTGTTTGGATAACAACTAATAAAGGTGATAATTGGGTGTCTGTTGGTCAAAATGTACCATTGGTAGAAACTATTTGGGAAGTGAAATTTGCACCTAGTAATGCCAATATTGTATACGCAATTACCAATGTAGGGTTGATTAAATCTATGGATGAAGGGCAAACTTGGAACTATGCAACTAACTTTCTTTCTACACTTCCTTATACTGCTAAAGAGGCAATGTTAGATATTTCTCCAACAGATAGTGATAAAGTATTTGTATCTACAAAGAATAATTATACTAATAATGGTGGTATTTATTTAACCACTAATGGAGGAACAACATGGAGTACCTTGCATGAAGGGAGTGCTTATTGGGATCTTAAAATTAATCCTGGGAATAGTTCTATAATTTATGCAATAGAACAAGTAGGTTCGTGGACTAAGTTTTTACGAAGTACAGATTCAGGGGTTACGTTTACAGAAATTAACAATGGTTACCCTTCTGCAGCAATTTCAGGACATCAATTATATCGTGGTGCTATTGGGGTAACTCCAGCTGCACCAAATTATGTATATGTGTATAGTGCAGGAAATGATGAGTATGGATTTTGGAAATCTACAGATGCAGGTTTGAATTTTACAAAACAAGATGAAGGATGGGCAGGTAACACTATATTATCCGTTGTTCCTTCTGGTACAGATTATACATTTGATAATAAGCTTACTGCAGGTTATGGACAAACAACTTGGGATTTTGCAATAGGAGTTTCAACAACAAATCCAGAACTTGTTTATGCAGGTTGTAATAAAACGATGTTTTCAACAAATGGAGGTACTACATGGTCTCATGTTGGTAACCCAGATCAAACTACTTGGCCTATTCATGGAGACATACAAGGCATTGATGCAAGCGGTGATGAGGTTTGGGTTGTAAGTGATGGTGGTGCCTATTATTCTTCTAATAATGGAATAAATGCTATTTCTAAGTATGATGGTATTTATAGTCAAGAATGTTGGGGCTTTAGTCAAGGATTTAAGTCAGATATTATGGCAGCAGGTATCAATCATAATGCTATTTATATAAAAGACGGTTCGTTATACAACCAATGGTTAACAGGGCCAGGAGCAGATGCACAAACAGCCACCGTAAATCCTTTAGATGACCGTTATATTTATGCGATGCCTTGGTGGGATCAAAGGCTTACTAGACCAGCATTACGTAATACAGCACCTGGTAATTCAGGTAATCTAGGTGTTTATTCTGGTTATGTAAATTTCCAAAATTATATTATGCATCCAAATCTATATAATAAAATTTATGTTATTGGACACCCAAATTCTCTAAGACCAGAATTAGTTACAGGAGTAGCAGTAAGTAATGATAATGCGTCAAGTTGGTCATCATTAAAAGATTTTCCAGACATTAGTAATACAGGAGGAAGAATGCAAGTTAGTTTTGCAGATGCCAATACAATGTTTGCTATTATAAAACGTGAGGCTAAGTCATATCAAATATGGAAAACTAATGATTCTGGAGTTAATTGGTTAAATGTAACTCCCTCTTCATCTCTAACATCAGAATTTAATATTAGAAACATAGCATTAAGTGAAACAGATACAAATATAGCTTGGGTTGTACTTGGCTCATCAAGTAATGTAAAAGTTCTAAAAACAATTGATGGCGGAACAACTTGGGTAGATTATTCAACTGGTTTACCTAATAGTGAAGGGCGTTTTGGAATTGTTAATCAAAGAGGAACTAATGGTGGGGTTTATATAGGAACAAGAATGGGCGTGTATTATCGTAATGCTTCTATGAGTTCATGGGATTTACACGGAACAGGAGTTTTAGGTGGTGAAGTTAATTTTTTACAAATTAATTATGCAAAAGGAAAAATAAGAGCTGCTGGAACTAGAGGTATTTGGGAAAATGATTTGTATGAATCTTTTAAACCTGATGCAAATTTTGCTGCCGATAAAATTTTGGTTGATTTAACACAAGATGCTATGGTGCAATTTAAAGATCATTCTGCAATTACTCAAATAGGAGCTACTTGGAGTTGGTCCTTTCCGGGAGGCATTCCTAGTACTTCTACAGATGAGAATCCTTTAATATCATATGCCAATGCTTCAGAAGGAAAACATGATGTAAAATTAACAGTTAAAGATGTAACTGGTAAAGAAAGCACTAAAACTATTACAAATTTTATAGAAGTATTTACCACGCCATGTCCAACACTTATTCCTAGCAATAAGTATTCTATACATCAATTTGATAGTCAGGAAATTGTTGGAGAAACATCTCCGGCTACCAATGTTATAGATGGAGATATTTCAACTAATTGGGTTACTCAATGGTATAGCCCAGAAGTACCTATGCCACATTATATATCAATAGATTTAAGTGCTAATTATAATGTTTCTCAAATGAATTATGCTCCAAGGCAAAATCAAGAAAATGGAAGAATTAATTCATATCAAATACATTCAAGTTTAAATGGTACAGATTGGACTCTAGTTACTTCTGGAAATTTTGTAAACTATACAGAGCTTCAAAAAGTTGTTTTTTCTAGCCCTATATTGGCTAGGTATGTAAAACTAACTGCTTTATCTGAAGTAAATGGAAACCCATGGACAACCGTTGGAGAGTTATCTTTTCTTGGTTGCTCAGAAGTACTTTCACTTAGAAAGGAGCAAGTAGACAAAGTGATGGTGTATCCTGTTCCTACGGGTAGTAATATATCTATAAAGACGTCAAACATGAAAGGTTTAGAAATACAAGTTTCTTTAGTAAGTATTGATGGTAAACAGGTAAAAAAAATGAATCTTAAAAATAAGAATGGTGAAGTTACAATGGATATAAGTGATGTAGCCAAGGGTATTTATGTATTAAATTTAATAGATGAATCGGGTAAAAAGTATCAAAAAAAAATAATAAAAAAGTAGAAAGTATTATTCATCTTTAGAACAAGAAATGTTCTTTGTTTTTTAATAAATGTTGTAAAAAATAATTTTGAAGATAGTCATAATAACAAGAATAAAAAAATATGAAAATTACAGATGTAAAAGTTTGGCTTGTAGAAGGGGTAAAGTATAATTGGACATTATTGAAAATTTATACAGATGAAGGTTACACAGGTGTTGGTGAAGCCACAAATTGGCCAGGGAGTCAAATAGTAGAAGCCGCCGCAAAAGAACTTGGACAAAGAATTATAGGTTTAGATCCAATGAGAACCGATTTTATTTGGACCAAATTATATAGAGATATGAACTGGGTTGGACCAAGTGGAGCAAGCTTATGTGCAATTTCTGGAATAGACATGGCTCTATTAGATTTAAAAGGAAAAGTGTTAGGAGTTCCTTGTTATGAGCTTTTAGGAGGGAGTTATAGAACAGAAATTCCTTTATATGCTAATTATTGGTTTACAGGAGGGGGACATAATGGTGAAGACTATGCAAAACAAGCAAAACAAGTTAAAGAAGCTGGGTTTACAGGCTTAAAATTTGATCCATTTGCTCATACTAATTATTTTTATGGAGATGATTTGGCAACAAATTTATCATTAACTAAATCAGAACAGGATAGAGCGTTTGAAGTTAGTAAAGCGGTAAGAGATGCTGTAGGACCAGATATGGATATTATGATTGAAACACATGCAATGCTTAATTTTAAAGTAGCAGTTTCAATGGCTAAGCGATTATCTGAATTAGATATTGCTTGGTATGAAGAACCAGCAGGACCAGAAAGTGCAGATACCTTGCGGGCATTAAGAGAGCGAATTGATCCAAGTGTATCTATTTGCGTTGGTGAAAGACATTATACAAGACATGGTATTAGACCAATTTTAGAAAAACATGTATGTGATGTTATAATGCCTGATATTACACGTTGCGGTGGTCCTTCAGAAATGAAAAGAATGGCTACAATGGCTGAAGCTTATAATGTATTAGTTGCTCCGCATAATCCAAACGGACCATTATCTACATTATCGTCTGCTCATGTATGTGCATCCATACCAAATTTCTTTAGGCAAGAATTTATTTTTAAAGACGTAAGTTGGCGAGATGAAATTATAGATCATCCTATAAATATTAAAAATGGAAGTTTAGTTTTGAGTAAAAGACCTGGTTTAGGAGTTGATTTAATTGAAGAAGAAATGGACAAACATCCAGGTATTAGAAAGCATAGAGAAGGATTTTATATCTAAAAAAAACAAAAATGTTAAATATTAATTTAGAAGGTAAAACAGTTTTAATAACAGGTGTATGCAGTGGAGTAGGACAAGGAGTAGCAAAAGTATTTGCAAAAGCAGGTTGTAATGTTGCTGGTTGTGGTATATCTTCTAAAGATTCTCAAGGAGCTAAGGATTTTTTTGGTATTTTAAAAAATGAAGGAGTAAAAGGACTTTATTTAAGTGTAGATGTTGTTTCCTCAAAAGATCAAGAAGCGTTAATAAACAAAACGATAGCAACCTTTGGTAGAATTGATATTTTAATTTCAAATGCGGGAGGTAATGTTTTTGAAGGAGCTGAACAATGTACACTTGATAAATGGGAATTTAATATGAATCTCAATTTAAAATCACATTGGATGCTAAGCCAGAAATGCAAACCTTGGTTAGAAAAAAATGGAAATGGAGTAATTATTTTAATGACTTCAAATCATTCTAATTATACAATACCTGGCTGTTTCCCATACAATGTAACAAAAACAGCAATAAAAGGTTTGGTTCAAAGTTTAGCAATTGAATGGGGACCAAAAATTAGAACTGTTGGTATTGCTCCTGGATTTATTGATACACCCGGAAACCAAAAATGGTTTGATAGTTTTCCTGACGCAGAAGTAGAAAGAAATAAAACAATAAATTTACATCCTGTAAAAAAATTAGGTACTACTGAAGAAGTAGGTAACTTTTGTGCTTTTTTAGCTTCAGATTTAGCTTCATTTATATCTGGTTCTACCTACTTAATAGATGGAGGAAGATCTGCACTTATGCAAGATTAATAGTTTTATATTCTTATTAAAAATCATCAAAAATCAATCAGATTTTTATGTTAATTGAGTAGTAAACCCAATAATAAATTTAAATGGATATTGGAGAATATCCTTCTAATGCATTTTAGAAGGATTCCATTCTTAGATCATTCTAAAAAAAAGATTAAAGTTTTAGTAGCGGTTATGCTGCAAGGATTTTTTGATATTTTTTTTCCTTTCTCCTATAAAAAGAAATTTCTATTCCTTTAGAGTATAAAAATATTTATTTATAATGAGAGGGTTTATCTTAGAGTAGGAAACCTTATTGAAACCATACCTCAATAATTAATATATAGGTTTTAAGTATAGATTTCTTTTGTACTTGTTATAAAATAAGGTGTATTTAATTTATGTTTTTATTTTGTGTAGTGTAGCTGTGAAAAATACAGTTATAGTTCTAGTTAAAGCGAGACTTTTTTACAAAGTTAATATGTAGCAGAACAAGTGAAAATTTATAGGTATTTCGTAACAAACCCTTAGAAATGAAAAATGATAAAAAGATAATAAAAAAAGCCTTATTATGGTACAATATTAAAGCTAATTTAGGAGAAGGTCCTTTATGGGTAACGCATTCTAAAGAATTATTATGGGTAGATATTAAAGGAGGACTCGTCTATGCTATAAATGCAATTACTAGAGTAAATAACGTTATTTATAAAGGAAATAAACCTAGTTGTATTGTTCAAGTTTCTAATCATGAATTCTTAATAGCAGATGGTCATAAAATAGTACTGTTAAATCTAATAACTAAAAATTATAATGAATTTGCTTCTTTAAAGTTTAATAATTTAAACATACGATTTAATGATGGAAAAGCAGATCCTAATAGTAATTTATGGATAGGAACTATGGATAAGAATGCACTTCATAACCAAGGAAGTCTATATTTGATAAATCATAAAAAAAAGATTTCAGAAAAATTAAATAACATTACCATATCGAACGGTATGACCTGGTCTTTAGATGCTAAAACAATGTATTATATTGATACTTTTGAGGCTAAAGTTTATGCTTTTGATTTTAACGAAAAAAGTGAAATTTTAAATCAAAGAGTAATTATTGATGTTCCAAAAGAATTAGGCATGCCAGATGGAATGACAATTGATAATAATGGAAATTTATGGATAGCTATGTGGGGTGGGTTTTCAGTAATTTGTTGGAATCCTAGCTCTGGAAAAATTATTGATAAAATAGAAGTTGAGGTACCAAATGTAACATGTTGCGTTTTTGGTGGTGAAAATATGGATACATTGTTTATTACTACAGCAAGATATGGACTTTCAAGTGCTGAATTAGAAAAATATCCAACTAGTGGAAGTGTTTTTTATACAAAAATGAATGTGTCCGGATTCAACTCAAACTATTTTAAGATATAACTAATTCGGTAATTTTTATATACGATTGATAAATTTAAGTAACAGATAAAGAAAACCAATCTTATATTCCTTGCGAATTTTTATAAAACTCAGTTGGTGATGTTTTTTTAATTAAACGAAATTGTTTATTAAAATGAGAAGGACTGTTATAACCGCTTAAATATGCAGCTTCAGTAATATTATACTTTTCTTCTCTTATTAATTTACAAGCGTAACCAATTCTAATTTCATTTAAAAAGGAAGAAAAAGTTTTTTTAGTTCTTTTTTTAAAATATCTACAAAAAGCAGTTTTATTCATTGAAGCAACTTGTGCAACTTCATCAAGCGTAATGGAGTTCGAAAAATTATCCATTATATATTCGAACACATTATTAATTTTTAAATCGCTTTTAAAAATAGTCTCTTTAAATAACGGAGAAGCAAGTAATGAATACTCTTCAGATTTAGAAGAAAAATGTAAAATATCAAGAAAAAACAATAAACGCTCCATCCCTTCTAGCTCTATGAGTCTTTTAATTTTTTCTATTAATTTTTTTCTTGTTTCATTTTGAAATGAAATACCCATTTCGGCATTTTTAAAAAGTTTTTTTAGTTTATCTGATTCAGAAAGGTTTAAAAATGTTGTTCCTAAAAAATCAGGAGAGAATTGAATAATAATAGAAGAACATTTCATTTTTAAAGAATTCTTCTTTTTTTGAGGATTGCTTCTCCAAACATGAGGTAACTTTTTTCCTACTAAAATAACATCTCCCTTAGAAAAAGTTTCAATTGAATCTCCAACAAACCGTTTTCCACTTCCCTTTAGTATTACAACAAGTTCTAACATTTCATGAAAATGCCATTTATCATCAAAAGAAGTTCTAACATCTTTTTTAATATGAAAGGCGCTTTCGGTAGGTTTTTCTAATTTTCTAAAATTCGCCTTCATTCTTTATTATTTGATTTTAAGGCAAATATAGAGAAAGTTATTGATAATTAAGAGCAAGCTTTCAATGGAAAGTAGCGGTAAGTTTGTTACAAGTAATGTTCTTTGTAGTAATGTATAGTTTGAGTTAATTAATAATTTCTAAAAAAAATATATATAATATTCTTTCTTTATTAAAATAATATCTATTTAATTTAAAGGATGTTATGTTTAGTTTTAGAAATTATTAGTAGTTAAACTTCAAGTAATACATGATATATTGACTTTAAATAATAATCATAAAAACAATTATTAACAAAATTTATTTAAGTATGAAAGCAAAAATATTTAAAATTTTTATTTTACTTGCAATTTTTACTGTTAGCCTGGGTTTTGCTCAGAATAATAGTGTTAGTGGTAAAGTAACAACTTCGGATGATGGAATGCCATTTCCTGGAGTTAATGTATTCGTTAAAGGTTCTCAATTGGGAGCAACTACCGATTTTGACGGTAACTTTACAATAGCTAATGCCGATCCTAATGGTATTTTAGTTTTTAGTCATGTTGGGTTTAAGACACTTGAAATAGCTATTAATAACAAAAGAACATTTTCTGTTTTAATGGAAGAAGATGCTTCGCAATTAGATGAAATTGTTATTGTTGGGTACGGAACACAGAAAAAAATTAACTTAACAGGTTCAATTTCAACAGTAAAACTAGACGATGCTGAAAATAGACCTATTGCCAATGCTAGTCAGGCACTTGCAGGTAAAGCAGCAGGTGTAACGGTTACTCAAAACTCTGGCCAACCAGGTGCAGATGGAGCTAGCATTAAAATTAGAGGAGTAGGTACTTTAGGAAATAGTAATCCATTAGTAATGATTGATGGAATTAGAGGAAGTTTGGGAAATGTAAATGTATCAGATATTGAATCAATTACGGTTTTAAAAGATGCAGCATCCGCAGCAATTTATGGATCAAGAGCAGCAAATGGTGTTATATTGGTAACAACCAAAAAGGGTAAATCTGGAAAATTTACTGTTAATTATGATGGATATACAGGTGTTCAAACAGCTACATACTTAGCAGATTATGTTACAAATTCTGCAGAATATATGGAACTGTTAAATCTTGCAAAATTTAATGAGAGTCCAGGCTCTACTCCAGAATTTACAGCAGACCAAATAAATGCATTTAGAACTGGAACAAATTCTGATTTATATCCAAACACAAATTGGAACGATGATTTATATAGAAGTGCACAAATTACCAGTCATAATTTAAGTGTACGTGGAGGTAGTGAAAAAACAACTTATTCTTTTTCACTTGGGCATCTTAACCAAGATGGTATTTTATTAGGTACCAATACCAAACAATATACAGCGAGGTTAAATTTAGATACAAAAGTATCTGATAAGTTTAGCACTTCCTTAAAAATTTCAGGAAGACATGACGATGTAAATCAACCCGTAGCAGGGTCGAGTACCGTAATAGGTTGGATAAACAGGGCATCACCAATGCAAAACCCGCGTTTAGCTGACGGAAGTTATGGATTTCCATGGTTAGCTTTCCCTAGTGCTACACAAGCATTAGCAGGTGCATTAGAAGGTAAAAATAATACGAGTTGGGATAATTTAATGGTAAACTTATCTGGTGAATATGAATTTATTGAAGGATTAAAGTTAAAAAGTACTGTAGGAGTAAGAACGTCTCATAGTTTACAAAAAGTATTTAGACCTTTAGTTGAACTAGTAAACCCTTCTGATGGTTCTACAACTAGCTTAAGTGTTGGTGGTAATCCATTGTCTGCTTGGAACGGTTATAGCAATTCTAGAGATATTACTTTTGTAACCACCTTAAACTATAATAAAACAATTGCAGAGAATCACAATTTTACAGGACTTGTTGGTTTTAACCAAGAAACAAACAAATATCAAGTTTTACAGGCTTCTAAAGATGGAATTCCTAGTAATGCACTTCAAGAAATTAGTGCAGGCGCTATAGATCCAACAGCACAAGGGTATACTGTAAATTTTGGACTTCAATCTTTTTTTGGAAGGCTTACATATGATTTTAATAGCAAATATCTATTTGAGGCTAATGTACGTTATGATGGGACTTCAAATTTTGCCGAAGGAAATCGATGGGGACTATTTCCTTCTTTTTCTGCAGGTTGGAATATTTCTAATGAATCTTTTATGGATGAGGTAGATTTTATCGATAACTTAAAATTAAGAGCTTCATGGGGACAATTAGGAAATCAAGCTATTGCAGCTGGTCAGTACTCTTCAATATATAGTTTAGGACAAAATTATTCGTATGGAGGTAGTTTAGTTAGTGGAGCTGCACAAACCAACTTATCTAATCCAAACGTAACTTGGGAAACATCTACACAAACCGACATAGGAGTAGATTTAACAGCTCTTAATGGTAAATTAGGGATTGTAGCAGATTATTATATAAAAGATACTGACGATATTTTACGAGGAGTAGCGGTTTCTACAGTTGTTGGAGGATTAAGCCCACCTACGGTGAATTTAGCTTCTGTTCAAAATAAAGGATTTGAATTTTTAGTTAACTATAAAGACAACGTTGGAGATTTTGAATATGGTGCTAGCATTAATTTGACTACTATTAACAATAAGGTAACCAAATTACCTACACCACAAATTGGTAGCAGAAGATTGGTAGAAGGGAGTTCAATTAACGAGTGGTTTGCTATTAAAATGTTAGGGATTTTTCAAGAAGGAGATGATATTGCCAATAGTGCACAACCTACAGCACAACCAGGAGATATTAGGTTTGAAGATTTTAACGAGGATGGTAAAATAGATAATGATGATAGACAGGCGGCGGGTCAATCAATACCTGATTTAATTTATGGTTTTGATTTGTCACTTGCTTACAAAGGTTTTGATTTTTCTATGCTTTGGCAAGGAGTAGAAGGTATTAAGGCAATAACAGAAGAAGAACAGAAACCGTTTTTTAATAATGCGGGAATTCCAAAATTTTGGGCAGAAAATTCTTGGACGCCAGAAAACCCTAGTAATCAATATCCAAGATTGGTAAGATCTAGTAATTATGTTAATAACATCTGGAGATTTTCTGATTTTTTACTTGAAGATGCTTCTTTTTTACGATTAAAAAACGTTCAATTAGGGTATTCACTACCTACTCAACTTTTAGATAAATTAAAATTAGATAAACTAAGAATTTATGTGAATACTACTAATCCTTTAACGATTACTAAATATAGAGGGTTAGATCCAGAGAAAAATCCTGCCGCAGGTAGAGGTTCTTATTCAAATGTTCAAGTATTATCATTAGGTGTTAATATTTCTTTATAATTAAAAAAAAATCTATAGATATGAAAACATATATAAAAATTATTTTTGGGCTATTCTTTATTTTTGCTTCTTGTGATGAAGACATTCTAGAGGTTAGTTCTACAACTCAGATATCTTCTGAAACATTTTGGCAAACAGAGTCTGATGTTCGTTTAGGTTTAAACGGAATTTATAACAGATTCAGTGCTTTAGAGCAAAATTATATTTATTTTGATGTAATGTCAGATAATGCATACAACAATTATCCATGGGAAGGTTATAAAGCTATAGCTGATGGAACACATGACGCCAGTGGTCCAGGAGCAATTTCTTGGATATGGGCAGATTGTTTTAGAGGTATAGGAAGGGCTAATGTTCTTTTAGAAAATATTGAAACTATGGATGGGCTTAATTCTGATTTTAAAAACTCAACCATGGGAGAAGCTTTGTTTTTTAGAGCCTTTTTCTACTTTACTTTAACAGATTTTTATGGAGGTGTACCTCTAATTTTAGAAAGTCCAAAATTAGAACATGGTCAATTACCAAGAGATTCAAAAGAAGTAGTGATTACACAGGTATTGGCAGATTTAAATGCTGCAGCTGCCTTACTACCAGAAAATCAATCTGAAGTAGGTAAAATTACAAAAGGAGCTGCTAAGGCTTTAAAATCTAGGGTTTTATTGTATAATAGTAGGTGGGGGGAAGCAGCTACTGCCGCACAAGAAGTAATGGGCATGGGGTATTCGCTATTTCCTAATTATAGAGACTTATTTCGTGAAGTAAATGAAAATAATAAAGAGGTTATTTTTGATGCACAATATATATCTCCAGAACAAGGTAATTTTATGGAATTATATCTTGGTAGCTATACTATAGGAGGTTGGTCATCTGTTGTTCCATTACAAAACATGGTTGATGAATATGAAATGATAGATGGAAATTCCATAGATGAGTCAATATTATTCGACCCAAGTAATCCTTATGAAAATAGGGATCCAAGGTTAAAACAAACAATATCTGTTCCTGGAGCTACACTTAATGGAATTGTAAATCATGTTGGTGAATTTGGAGGATTTTGTTTTAAAAAATATACAGAATATGATGAGTTTGATGTAGTGTCAGCTACTCCTTATCCTACTCAATCTGGACTTAATGCAATTATAATTAGATATGCAGAAATATTATTAACTTATGCTGAAGCAAAAAATGAAGCTTCAGGACCAGATGCTACTGTTTATGCAGCTATTAATGAAATTAGAGCGAGACCATCTGTTAATATGCCACCATTACCGTCTGGTTTAACTAAAGAAGAAATGAGACAAGCAATAAGACATGAACGTAGAGTTGAGTTACTTCTTGAAGGGACACGATATTCTGATATTAGACGATGGGGAATTGCAGAAGACGTTTTAAATGGATTAACAGACGCGGGAGGAACAAGGGTTTTTAATCCAAGTAGAGATTATTTATTCCCAATTCCTTCAGGTGAGTTTGATATTGAGGGTACAAAATTAGAACAAAACCCTGGCTATTAAAATTAAATATTATTTGATTTGAGAATGTTAGTGACTCAAATATTTGTTACTAATGGATTGTTAAAGAGGGTATCTGTTAAAAGATACCCTCTTTTTATTATCATTATTTATAAATTTAAAATTTAGTATAATAGGTATAGTGGAAAGTTCGGTTAAATAGAGTTTTTTTTGACTGTCATTTCAAACTCATAACAGAAGGTCACTGGTTCTAGTCTAGTTCCTGCTGCTATAAAAGAGTAATCAGAAATGATTACTCTTTTTTTTGTATTAAATTAAAAGAGAGTACCCTAAACAAAAGATCAAGTACAAAAGTTCTTAATTTTTTATCCTACTTAATAATTTTACATTGATTATAAATGGCTCAATGATATTTGTGTAACTAGTTTATCTATTTTAAAAGAAGAAAAACCAAAATAAATAAATATTTTGGTTTTTCTTAACTTGCTTTATATGATGTAAAATTATTTTATATCTAAGAATACTCCTCCAGAGAAAGAAGGACTTGCGGCTATTATTTTACCAGAAAAAGCAGAGTCGAAGCCCAGTGAAACACCTAGTTTTTTAGTAATATAGTAAGCAGTTTCAAAACCAAAACTGCTATATTCAATATCGTTAGCAAAAATACTTCCATTACTATTTGTAGCATTTAATGATCCATTTTTTAAAGATTTTACAACATTTAATCTTGTAATTAGCCAAAGCTTATTGTTTATTAAATTGATTCCTGCTTCTAAGCCAGTTCTAAACTCATCAGAAAAACCTTCACTTCTATTGTTGTAACCTAAATAAGATTTTAAATAAACAGGTTTTTCTTTAAAAGATGTAGAATAGCCTAAAGATGATGATAGAATTTGATTAAACTCTCCATCTCCATTTTGAAAACTACCATCGCTACCACCGGTATTATTACCTGTTGGTAAGCCCAAAGTTAGTTTTATATCTGCAGCCCAATTTCCTTTTTTGTATAAACCATACCTAACCCCTAAATCTACATCTCCAAAAGAATTTACTGTTTCCCCTTTGCTAATAGTTCCGCCCGTGGTACCTGAAATTTGATTATTTTGAGAAGAGCTAGCAAAGAATGGTACGTATGCAATAACATCAAATTTATTACTTACTCCATATTCTGCATACACGCTAGTGTTAAACAAAGTTCTAGTTCTATTAGGGTCTTTTGCACCTGTATCTGTATAATGCTCATCATATTGCAATTGCCATCCTGCAAGTTTATAATACCCCTTTCCTTTTCCTTTAGTCCATTGGGCAAAACTAATGTTACTTGCCAGTACTATTAAAACGAATGCAATGATATGTTTTTTCATATTTCTTTTATTTAATTTCTCCATTTCCTACTTCTATACCAAATGGTTTACACCAATATAATAAATGTGTAAAATCATTAATACCTGTATTTTTTATAATGTAAGTATGGGTTCCTTTAAAAACCGTGACTTTTTGTATTTCTTTAGCATTTGCTACTGTATTTATATTATTGGTAAAGTATAAGTATAAACCAGGTAGTCTTTCTGATGCTTTGTAGTTTTCACTAATTATTAACTCTAAATCATTTGTGTTTGGTATTTCTTTTAAAATAAAATCTCCTCTAAGTTCATAACTACTTGATGTTTTTAAAGTTCCTGATTTTTTTTGAGTTGCATTACCAATAACACTTACTGTATCTTGTGTTGTAAGAGTATTATTAGAAGAATTTACTGTTGCTGTAATAACAGCTTCTCCCGCTGCAATTGCAGTTATTAAACCAGTATTAGAAACGGTTAATATGTTTGTGTTAGAGCTTTGCCAAGTAATAGTAGGCGTCTCTGTTTCTCCAAGACTGTTTGTATAAGTTGAGGTATATTGGTGTGTATTGTTTATGTTTAACTCTATTATTGGGTTGTTAATACTTATGCGCTCGTCTATGGTTACTGCCGTTACTGTATCTTCTGTATTTATTATTTCTCCGTCTGCTGTTGTAGTACTTGCTGTAATGGTTGCTAAACCTTCACTAATTGCAGTAATTAGACCTTCGTTAGTAACTGTAATAATAGAATTGTCAGAACTATTCCAAGACACTTTTAAATCTTCTATCTCGCCAAGTTTATCTGTATAATTTGCAGTGTATTGGTGTGTGTTAGAAATAATTATTTCTTCAATAACATTATTTATTGTTAGTTTTTTAGCAACAGCTATAACTGCTATATTATTTTCATTTGTAATAATACTTCCATTTTCTGTTGTTACAGAAGCGGTAATTACAGATTCTCCTATGGATAGTGCTGTAAGTAAGCCAGTGTTAGAAACAGATATAATGTTAGAATTACTGCTATTCCAATTAATTACTGGAGTTGTTACTTCACCTATATTATTGGTGTATTTAGTGTTGTATAGGTGTGTGTTTTTTATACCAAGTTCTGCAATGGTATTGTTAAAACTTAATATTTCTGTTTGATTATCTGCAATAATATCATCTTCAATACAGCTATTAAAAATGAGTGAAAGGAATAGAATAAATTGTAAATATTTCATTAAGGTTATTTTTAAATTCTGAAAATTTTGTCGTAGAAAAAAACAATTGTTTACAATTTTCATTATAATAGTTAACTTTTTTAAGAAAATACTTCAAAATATGGAAACCCGTATAAAAACTATAAAATGAAAAATTAATTTTGATATTAAATTAATGAGGAGTTTAAAATTAATTTTTCATTTTAAAAGATAAAAATGTTTCAAAAAGTTTTGGTTGTAGAAGATCTGGATGTTATTAATAGCGGAATTAAAATAGCCTTAGAAGAAATAGGAATAAAAGAAGTAGATTTTGTTTCGTATTGTGATGACGCGTATGCTAAAATTAAAAATGCTTCCTTAAATAATGAGCCTTACCATTTAATTATTTCTGATTTATCTTTTAAATACGATGGAACTCACCAAGAATTAAAATCAGGAGAAGAGTTATTAAAAAAGATTAGGAAAGAATTTATAGATTTAAAAATTATTGTTTTTTCTGTTGAAGATAGACCCTATAAAATTCAGCATTTGTATAAGAATCTAAAAATTGATGGATTTGTTTGGAAGAGTAGAAGTGGATTAAAAGAATTAAAAAATGCTATGAATGCAATTTTAACTACAAATCAGTTTTATATTTCACCAGAATTAAATACCACCGTTCACCCAAAGCAAGTGGTTGAGGTTACCGATTTTGATGTATTTTTAATAGCATCGATTTCTAAGGGTTTATTGCAAACAGAAATAAGTAAAAACCTGAAAAAAATAGGGTGTTTTCCCTCTAGTATAAGTGCTATAGAAAAAAGATTAAAGTTTTTAAAGGAACATTTTAATGCTAATAATCCTGCACATTTAGTTGCTATTGCTAAAGATTTTGGGTTGGTGTAATAAAAATTTTCATAAAAAACATGCTAATTACGGAAACCCGTAATATTTATATATTTTATTGGAATATATTTGAAAAATAGTTAGAAAAGAAACTATTGAAAAGGAAAGAGTTCTAGTTGAGAGCCTTACGGATTTCCGTAAGGCTTTTTTTTAGAAATCTTGTTTTGTATGTGATAATTAGGTTTCTTTAAAGATTTTGATTGTCTTTATAAAATCTAAAATTAAAAGATAAGTACAGTGGTTTTAAATAAGCCATTCTATAGATAAGTTTATTACAACTTCATTTATAATAATTTTGAGTATTTTAATATTGTTGGGGGACAGTGTTTTCTGTCATTAAGTTGTTTTATTTGGAGTTGTTTTTTTCTATAAGCTATTTATACAGTTTTTTAATTTTAAAACGATTACTCTTTATTATAGAGTATTATCACCTATTTTTTTTAATAGTATTATAAACGGAGAAGGTTATAAATGCTTAATACATAAAATTGGAGCTAATTTGCTATCTGTTATAAAAAGTAGAATACAATACTTGGAGATAAGAAACCTAGTATAAAACCTAAATAGACTTCTTTATGTGTATGTGCTTTTAAATGTAACCTAGCACTTGCTAAAATTCCGGAGAGGAGCAAACCACAAATAAGTACTGCTATTAGGTTTTGTTGATAGATAAAACTTAAAACATAAAAGAACCCAACAGTAATTCCTATAGATATTAAATGAATGCTTGTTTTTATCTTTAGAGCAAATAGTAGGTATATAAAGACTAAGCCTAAAGAAGTGGCGTAAAAAAGCATTCCTAGATCTCTTAAGTTTGCTATTCCGTATAGGGTGTTGCCTAATAAATAAAATAGTACAATCATCATAGCAACCGGAATTTTTCTTTCCTTTATACTTTCTGCTTTAAATGATTTAATGAGTTTAAAACGCCTAAAAAGAATAAGTAATAGTAAAGGTACAATGTAAGTTGTTACAAAAATTAAACCTAATACTGCAAATTTTTGGTTTTTGCTAAAGCTATTTTCAATTAATATAAAATATAAGGTTATTCCAATTGTAGGAATTACAATTGGATGTAGCATTACAGATATAAATTTATAAAACTTCATTAAATCTCTTTACGTAAACGAGCTACGGGTAAATCTAGCTGTTCTCTATATTTTGCAACTGTTCTTCTTGCTATTGGATATCCTTTTTCCTTTAAAATAGCAGCTAGCTTTTCATCCGTTAAAGGTTTCTTTTTATTTTCTTCTAAAATTACCGTTTCTAAAATCTTTTTTATCTCTTTGGTAGATACATCTTCTCCCTGATCGTTTTTCATAGATTCAGAAAAGAATTCTTTAATTAACTTTGTGCCATAAGGAGTAGATACATATTTGCTATTTGCAACCCTAGAAACAGTTGAAACATCCATATTAATTTTATCTGCAATATCTTTTAAAATCATTGGTTTTAGCTTTCGCTCATCACCTGTTAAAAAATAATCATACTGATAGTGCATAATTGTATTCATGGTAACTAAAAGTGTTTGCTGACGCTGTTTAATAGCATCAATAAACCATTTTGCCGAATCTAATTTTTGTTTTATAAAGAATACAGCATCTTTTTGAGACTTACTTTTTACAGTAGCTTCTTGATAGCCTTTAAGCATATTGTTATACTCTCTAGAGATATGTAATTCTGGAGCATTTCTAGAATTTAAAACTAAATCTAATTCTCCATCAATCAATTTTATTGAAAAATCTGGAACAATTTGTTCTGCTATCTTATTATTACCAGCATAAGAACTTCCTGGTTTAGGGTTTAGTTTAGAGATTTCTTTATTTACTTCTTTTAATTCTTCTTCAGAAATAGTAAACTTTTCTTGTAATTTTTTATAATGTTTTTTTACAAAATGATCAAAAGCAGTCTCTAGAATTTCTATGGCTAAACTTCTAATTTTGTTACTTTCTTTTCTCTTTAATTGAATAATTAAGCATTCTTTTAAATCTCTAGCTCCAACTCCAATAGGATCTAAAGTGTGGACAACCTTTTTTAGAATAGAAATAACTTTTTCTTCTGTGGTAAAAACGTTTTCTGTAAAAGCTAAATCGTCTACCAAGTCTATAATATCTCTTCTAATATAGCCACTATCATCTATACTTCCCACTAAAAACTCGGCAATAGCGAGTTCTTCATCATTAAAAGTATAGGTACTTAATTGATTTTTTAAAGATTGATGAAAACTAGTACCACTGGCATAAGGTACATTTTTCTCTTCATCATCTGCAGAGTAATTATTAGCCTGAGTTTTATAACTCGGTATTTCGTCATCACTTAAATAATCATCTATATTGATGTCTTCTGCCTCTATTTTTTCTGTTCCAGCATCATCATATTCATTCGATAAATCATCATCTATAGAATCAGCATCATCCTTACCAGTATCTAATGCCGGATTTTCTTCAATTTCTTGTTTTAGACGTTCCTCAAAAGCTTGCGTAGGCAATTGAATTAACTTCATCAACTGTATCTGTTGTGGAGATAATTTCTGTAATAGCTTGTATTGTAAACTTTGTTTTAGCATATAGACAAATATATGAAATAGCTTAAAATAAAAAACGTCATTCTTATAGGAATGACGTTTTTATTACTTTAATTTTTTAGTTCTTTTTAAAAATCAGCGTTTTGTGGTGTTCTTGGAAAAGGAATTACGTCTCTAATATTACTCATTCCAGTTGTAAACTGCACGAGTCTTTCAAAACCTAGTCCAAAACCAGAATGTACCGCTGTACCAAATTTTCTTAAATCTAAGTACCACCATAATTCTTTTTCATCAATATTCATGGCTTTCATTTTTTCGACTAAAACATCATAACGTTCTTCACGTTGCGCGCCACCAACCATTTCTCCTATTCCAGGAAATAAAACATCCATGGCTCTTACTGTTTTTCCATCATCATTTAAACGCATGTAAAATGCTTTAATATTTGCTGGGTAATCAAATAAAATAACCGGACATTTAAAGTGTTTTTCTACTAAAAAACGTTCGTGTTCAGACTGTAAATCTGCACCCCATTCATTAATTGGAAATTGAAATTTCTTCTTTTTATTTGGTTTACAGTTTCTTAATATGTCTATTGCTTCTGTATATGAAACTCTTTTAAAGTTATTATCTGCTACAAAACGAAGTTTTTCTAACAAACTCATGTCACTTCTTTCTGCTTGTGGTTTGCTTTTTTCTTCTTGTGTTAAACGTTGGTCTAGAAAGTCTAAATCATCTTTACAGCTTTCTAAAATAGAACTTAAAACTGTTTTTATAAAGTCTTCTGCTAAATCCATGTTACCATCTAAATCCATAAATGCAACTTCTGGTTCTATCATCCAAAATTCTGCTAAATGACGTGTAGTATTAGAGTTTTCTGCTCTAAATGTTGGTCCAAAAGTATAGGCTTTTCCTAAAGCCATCGCATACGCTTCTGCTTCTAATTGACCAGAAACAGTAAGGTTTGTTTCTTTACCAAAAAAGTCTTTAGAATAGTCAACTTTTCCATCTTCTGTAACCGGAGCTTCATTATCTTTAAAGTTAGTAACTCTAAACATTTCTCCTGCTCCTTCTGCATCAGAACCGGTAACAATTGGTGTATTAACGTAGTTGAAGTCTCTTTCCTGAAAATATTGATGAACCGCAAAAGATAATTTAGAACGCACACGCATTACTGCGCTAAAAGTATTTGTTCTTACACGTAAATGTGCATTTTCTCTTAAAAATTCGAAACTGTGTTTTTTAGGTTGAATAGGGTATTCATCTGGATTAGAATCTCCTAAGATTTCAATTGCTGAAACCTGAATCTCTACAGATTGTCCTTTTCCTTGACTTGCAGCCAAAGTACCTTTTATACAAATAGCGGCACCTGTTGTAATTCTTTTTAATGTAGTTTCATCTGTGTTTTCAAAATCGATAACACATTGTATGTTGTTAATGGTAGAACCATCATTTAAAGCAATAAAGCGATTGCTTCTAAATGTTCTAACCCATCCTTTTAGAGTTACTTCTTGTAGTAATAATCCTTCCGATTTTAAAAGTTCGGCTACGTTGCTGTTTATCATATTCTTATAATATTGATATAAATATATGTTATTAATTGATTGTATTATTCTTATTATTTTCTAGATATATTCTCCTTTTAATAAAAGAGGAGGTGTTTATCAAAAAAAGTATGTAGAATATACAAAAACTGTTTTTTATTAAAGAGTAAAGATACTTTTTTGAAAGAAGATGAGCAATGATATTTTACAGTAGTTTTAAGTATGGTTTGCTTAAAATACTGTTAATTTTTATCGTTATTCATTGTCTTTTCTTGTAGTCACTAAAAAATCGGATGTTAGACAATAACATCCGATTTTTTTAGTAAAAATTTATAGATCAATTAAAGATTTATTCTTCTAATTTATCTTCCTCTGGAGGAATAATTCTTATAGAAGGTTCTTTAAATACTTTTTTATTTGCTATTTTCTTTTCAAAAGTTAATAAAAGTGAAGGTAATAACAGTAAGTTAGAAACCATTGCCAATAATAAGGTTACAGAGACTAAGCCACCTAATGCAATGGTGCCTCCAAAACTAGAAAGTGTAAAGGTTAAAAAGCCAAAAAAGAGTACAATAGAAGTATAGAACATACTTACTCCTGTTTCTCTTAGTGCTCCATAAACAGATGGTTTTACACGCCAATTATTAGCCATTAATTCTTGCCTGTATTTTGCTAAAAAGTGAATCGTATCATCTACAGAAATACCGAACGCAATACTAAATACAAGTATGGTTGATGGTTTTATAGGAATACCAAAATACCCCATTAAACCAGCTGTAATTAATAATGGCAATATGTTTGGCAGTAATGAAATGAAAATCATTGGTGGAGATCTAAACATCCAAGCCATAAAAATGGCAATTAATAAAATAGCTAAGGATAATGAAATAACTAAATTGTGAATTAAATAATTGGTTCCTTTTATAAAAACTAATGCTTTACCTGTAACAGAAACTTCATATTTGTCTGACGGAAATTCTTTAGCAATTACTTCTTTTAAGCGCTCTTGAATTACATTCATCTTTTCAGTACCAATGTCTTTCATAAAAGTGGTTATTCTTGCATAACGACCTGTAGAGTCTACAAAGTTTTTAAGCATACTAGCATCACTATTGGAATTTTTGGTATATGCAAAAATGTAACTTTGTTCTTGACTTGTTGGTAACTGATAATATTTAGGGTTCCCTTTGTAGTAAGCTTGTTTAGAGTATTTTACTACATTGGTGATAGAAATTGGTTTAGAAAGTTCTGGAAAAGATTCTATTGCTTCATTTATTTTTTCCATCTTTTTTAAAGTAGACAAACTCATTACCCCTTTTTCCTTTTTAGTATCAACTAAAATCTCTAAAGGCATAATACCGCCAAATTCGGTTTCAAAGAATTTTATATCTTGATAAAACTCTAAACTTTTAGGCATGTCTTCTATTAAACTACCAGAAACTTTTATTTTATAAACACCTATAATTGCTGCAACGATAACAATAACTGTGGCAAAATAAATAGTAATTCTTTGGTTTCTTACCATTTTTTCCATCCAATTCACTACATTTTCAATCCACTTTGTTTCTAAGTGGTTTAAATGCTTCTTCTTTGGAAGCGGCATAAAACTATATAAAATAGGTATAATTAATAAGGCTAATATAAAGATACTTATTATATTAACTGAAGCTAAAATACCAAACTCTCTAAGTAAACTACTTTTCACAAAAATAAAAGTTGCAAACCCAGATGCAGTTGTAATATTTGTCATTAAAGTAGCATTACCCACTTTAGTAATTACACGTTGTAAAGCTTTTGCTTGTTGGCCATGTTTCTTTATTTCTTGTTGATATTTATTAATAAGAAAAACGGCATTTGGTACACCAATAACAATAATTAACGGAGGTATTAATGCCGATAAAACGGTTATTTCATAACCAAACCAACCTATAAAACCAAAGGCCCAAACAACACCTATCATTACTACTAAAAGTGTAATAAAGGTTGCTCTAAATGAGCGAAAGAAAAAGAAGAAAATAACTGCTGTAATACCTAATGCACCTACTACAAATAGTAGTATTTCATCTTGAATATTTTGTGCATTTAATGTTCTAATGTAGGGCATTCCGGATACTCGAATGTCTACATCATTTTCTTTTTCAAATTTATTTATGGTTGGTATTAAAATATCAAAAATAAAATCTCTACGTTGTGGTGTATTTATAATTTCTTTTTTAATATAAATGGCAGTCTGTAATGTACCTGTTTTTTTATTAAATAGTAAATTATCGTAGAAAGGTAGTTTTTCAAATAGCTGATTTTTTATATCTAGAACTTCTTGTGTTGTTGTTGGTTCTTTCTCATACAAAGGTTCTAGTACAAATTTTCTTTGTTTTCTATCTGCTTTTAATTTTTGAATATCAGCAATAGATATAGTAAAATCTATTTCTTCTAAACTATCAAATTTTTGAACTAAATTATTCCAAGCATTAAATTTTTTAGGTGTAAATACTGTAGAATCTTTTATACCTAAAATAACCAGGTTGCCTTCTTCTCCAAATATCTCTAAAAATTGATTGTATTCTAGATTAGCTATGTGATCTTCAGGTAATAAATTTGCTTCTGTATATGAGAATTTCATATACTTCATTTGTGAAGCTAATAAACCTGTAATGATGGCAATACCTATTAAAACCAAATAACGGTTTCTTAAGATAAGACCAGCAACTTTTGTCCAGAAATTCATTTAGTTAAATTTTAGAAATTGTAATTAATTGTATATTGTTATAAATAAAAAGAGAGTGTTAAGAAACACCCTCTTTTTTTATTGTGTCGGTTTTTTTAAACCTTCATTATTTCAACTTCTTTTACAGCTAGTTTTTCTTCTATCTGCTTTATAAAAGTATCTGTTAATTTTTGCACATCTGCTTCTGTTATTTTTTTAAGATCGTCTGAAGCCTCTGTTTTTTTAATATCATTATTTGCATCTTTACGGGCATTTCTAATACCAACTTTTGCGTGTTCTGCTTCTGCTTTGGCTTGTTTAGCCAAACCAATTCTTCTTTCTTCAGTTAATGGCGGTACATTAATCATAATAATATCACCATTATTCATTGGGTTAAAACCTAAGTTGGCAACCATTATAGCTTTTTCTATAGGTTGTAACATGTTTTTCTCCCAAGGTTGTACAGATATTGTTCTTGGGTCTGGTGTAGTAACATTTGCAATTTGTCCTAACGGAGTTAGAGATCCATAATAATCTACCATTACATTTGCTAACATTGCAGGTGTTGCTTTACCAGCTCTTATAGTTCGTAATTCTTTAATTAAATGCTCAATAGCATTATTCATCGCCTCTTTAGCGGAATCAAGAATAAATTCAATTTCTTCGTTCATCGTCAGTAAATTTTTTTAAAAAACTCTAATTAATGAGTATTAACAATAGTACCAATTTTTTCACCAGAAACTAATTTCATTAAGTTTCCATTCGTGTTCATGTCAAAAACAATAATTGGCAATTTGTTTTCTTCACTTAATGTAAATGCAGTCATATCCATCACTTTAAGACCTTTTTTAATTACGTCTTTAAAAGTTATATTTTCAAATTTGATAGCATCTTTATTTTTTTCTGGATCTACATCATAGATTCCGTCTACACGAGTTCCTTTTAATATAGCATCTGCATCTATTTCAATTGCTCTTAAAACGGCAGCAGTATCTGTTGTAAAATATGGATTACCTGTTCCTGCTCCAAAGATTACAACTCTTCCTTTTTCTAAGTGACGAATTGCTTTTCTTTTAATATACGGTTCTGCAACTTCTTTAATTTCTAAAGCTGTTTGCAATCGCGTATGAACATCTTCATCTTCTAATGCACTTTGCAATGCTAAGCCGTTAATACAGGTTGCTAACATCCCCATGTGGTCTCCTTGTACGCGGTCCATACCATTTGCAGCACCAGCAACACCTCTAAAGATATTTCCACCGCCAATTACAATGGCAACTTCGATTCCTTTTTGTACTACTTCTTTAATTTCTTTTGCGTATTCAGCTAAACGTTTAGGATCAATTCCGTATTGTCTTTCGCCCATTAAAGCTTCTCCGCTTAATTTTAAAAGAATTCTCTTGTATTGCATAGTTTATTTTGAAAGTTGTGCAAAATTAAGCTTTTTTTTTGAGTTTTGTTTTTTTGAGATACAAAAAAACCTCGCAATTCTAAAATTATAGAATGCGAGGTTTTAAATATTTATGTTCTTGTCTTCACAAGAATAGAAGATACATGTTTATCCTAAAGTAACTCTTTTGAATCCACTTACAGAAACATCACCATATGTACTTACATATTGTGCAACATTTTTCTTTTCATCTTTAATAAAAGCTTGGTCTAAAAGACATTGCTCTAAATCTAAAGTTGTATTGTCTGCAATAAATCTTTCCATTTTTCCTGGTAAAATTCTATCCCAGATTTTTTCTGGTTTTCCTTCTGCAGCTAATTCCGCTTTAGCAGCTTCTTCAGCTTTAGCTAAAATTTCATCAGATAATTGAGACATAGAAATATATTGAGGTACGTTTTTCAACGTTTTCCCTAATCTTCCTAATTCAATATTATCTTTTTCAATTACAGCAATTCTTGCTTCTGTTTCAGCAGCAACAAATGCAGGATCAAAATCTTTATAAGATAAAGTAGATGCTCCCATAGATGCTATTTGCATAGCTACGTCTTTAGATAATACATCAGCATTATCAACAGCAGCAGTTAAACCAACTAATGCAGCAATTTTACCAATGTGAGTATAGGCACCAACATAAGCAGCTTCGATTTTCTCAAAAGCAGTTATCTCTAACTTTTCTCCAATAACACCAGTTTGCTCAATTAATTTATCAGCAACAGTCATTCCTCCAAAATCAGCAGCTAAGAAAGATTCTTTATCAGCATGATTTAAAGCAATTTCTGCAAATTGACTTCCTAATGCTACGAAAGCATCATTTTTACCAACAAAATCAGTTTCACAAGCTAATACGATTGCTACTCCAACAGTATTATCAGCATTGATTTTTGTTACTGCAACTCCTTCTGTAGATTCTCTATCAGCTCTTTTTGCAGCAATTTTTTGACCTTTTTTACGTAAAATATCAATTGCTTTATCAAAATCACCAACAGCCTCAACTAATGCCTTTTTACAGTCCATCATTCCAGCTCCAGTTGCTTCTCTTAATTTTTTAACATCAGCAGCACTAATCTTTACTGTTTCCATGTTATGTATGTTTTTTAGTTAGAATTATTTTTTTTCTTCAGCAGGTGCTTCAGTAACTTCTGCCTTAGGAGCTGCTGCTTCAGCTTTTGGAGCTGCAACTTCTTTAGTTTCTTTTACTTTTTCTTTGTCTGCTTTTCTATCTGATAAACCTTCTGCAATTGCATTAGTAACATAAGATAATACTTTGTCTATAGACTTAGAAGCATCATCATTTGCTGGAATGATAAAATCTACTAATCTAGGATCAGAGTTTGTATCAACCATTGCAAAAATAGGAATACTTAATTTTTGAGCTTCTGCTACTGCAATGTGCTCTTTTTTAATATCTACTACAAATAATGCACCAGGTAAACGAGTCATATCTGAAATAGAACCTAAATTCTTTTCTAATTTTTCTCTCTGACGATTGATTTGTAATTTTTCTCTTTTAGATAATGCATCAAAAGATCCATCTAACTTCATTCTATCAATATGAGCCATTTTCTTAACAGCTTTTCTAATAGTAATAAAGTTTGTTAACATACCACCAGGCCATCTTTCTGTGATGTAAGGCATGTTTACTGCTTTTGCTTTTTCTGCAACAATATCTTTTGCTTGCTTTTTAGTAGCTACAAATAAAATTTTACGTCCAGAGTTAGCGATCTTTTTTAAAGCTTCTGAAGTTTCTTCTATTTTTGCTGCTGTTTTATACAAATCGATGATGTGTACACCATTACGTTCTGTATAAATGTATGGAGCCATGTTTGGGTTCCATTTTCTAGTTAAGTGTCCAAAGTGTACACCACTATCTAATAACTCTTGAATATTTACGTTTGCCATTTTCTTAAATGTGTTTACTTTCTGTTTTGAAATCAATAGTTAGGTAGTCTTTCGAGTCCTAACTATTTAGATGCTAAACTGTTTAATATTAAAATATAATAACAGTTCTCGATATAATATAGTGCAGAATAAATTCTGACAAATATTAACGTTTCGAGAATTGGAATTTTTTACGTGCTTTTTTCTGACCGAATTTCTTACGTTCAACCATTCTTGGGTCACGAGTTAATAAACCTTCTGGTTTCAAGACAATTCTATGATCTGCATCAATATGAACTAAAGCTCTTGTAATAGCTAAACGGATAGCTTCTGCTTGTCCTGTTACACCACCACCGTAAACATTAACTTTAATGTCGTAAGACTCTAAGTTTTCTGTTAACATTAAAGGTTGTTGTACTTTGTACTGTAAAGTTCCAGTAGTAAAGTAATTTTTATAATCTTTTTTGTTTACTGTAATGTTTCCTGTTCCTTCAGAAAGATAAATACGAGCAACAGCTGTTTTTCTTCTACCGATTTTATGTACTATATCCATTATTTAAGATCGTTAAGGTTAATAGCTTTAGGTGCTTGACCTGCGTGTTTGTGCTCTGTACCTGCATATACATACAAGTTTCTGTAAAGTGCTGCTCCTAAAATATTTTTAGGTAACATTCCTTTTACTGCTTTTTCGATTAATCTTGTAGGATCTTTCTCAAACATTTCTGTTGCAGTTAACGATCTTTGTCCTCCTGGATAACCTGTGTGACGAATGTAAGATTTGTCTCTCCATTTGTTACCAGTAAGGTTAATTTTTTCTGCGTTGATGATAACCACGTTATCTCCACAATCTACGTGAGGAGTAAAATTAGGTTTGTTTTTACCTCTAATTAGCTTTGCTACTTTAGAAGCTAGACGACCCAACGTTTGCCCGTCTGCATCAACTAAAACCCACTCCTTGTTTACGGTAGCGCTGTTTGCTGATACTGTTTTGTAACTTAATGTGTTCATAATTACACTATTAGTTTTTGTTTATTAATAATTGAATTTTCCTTAAAAAAGGAGTGCAAATGTACTGTATTTTATTTGATTGACAAATAGTGCTTTAGATTTATTTTGTACTTAATGTATTAATGTTTTTTACATGTTAGTAGTTCTCAAAATTTTTAAGATAATAAAAGTTACTTTTGTCGTATAATTAAGGGCATTTTACGCAATCTTTATACTAGCCAACCATCCATATGAAATTTTATTTATTTTATTATTAATAGTAAGTATTTCGTTTACTACCTATTCGCAAGAATCAACGAATGAAATTATACCAAAAAGAGTTTATAATACAAAGAAATTAAAAGAAGTACCAATAATAGATGGTGTTATCTCGGAAGATGCTTGGAATGTTGTAGAATGGTCATCAGACTTCGTACAGAAAGAACCAAATGAAGGAGTTGCACCAATGCATCAAACAAAATTTAAAGTAATGTATGATGATAAGTATTTATACATTGCTATTAGAGCTTTTGATGATAAACCAGAATTAATTCAGCAAAGACTTACACGTAGAGATGGTTTTGCTGGAGATAGGGTAAATGTAATTATTGATAGTTATCATGATAAAAGAACCGCATTTGCATTTACAACAACTGCTGCAGGGGTAAAAGGTGAAGAAATTGTTACGCAAAATGGCGATAATTGGGATGATAGTTGGAACCCTATTTGGTATACAGATGCTAAGGTAGATAACAAAGGCTATACCGTAGAAATGAAAATTCCTTTTAGCCAGTTACGCTTTGGTAATGCAAAAGAACAAATATGGGGGTTTAATATTAATCGAACTTTTTTTAGAAAACAAGAACGATCTTTATGGCAAAGAATTCCAAATTCTCAATCTGGGTTTATTAGTGAAGCTGGTGAGTTGCATGGATTAATAGATTTAGTATCGCAAAAACAATTAGAAATTCAGCCTTTTGCAGTTTTACAATATGATTCTTATCCAAAAGAGGGGAATAACCCGTTTAGAGATGGAAGTGATTTTAAACTAAATGCGGGTTTAGATGCTAAAATTGGAATTACAAACGATTTAACGCTAGACTTAACGATAAACCCAGATTTTGGACAAGTAGAAGCAGATCCAGGAGCGATTGCTTTAGATGGATTTCAAATATTTTTTAAAGAACAGCGTCCTTTTTTTGTTGAAAATAAGAATATTTTCAATTTTGAGTTTGCTGACGGAAGTGATAACATTTTTTATAGTAGAAGAATCGGTAGAAATCCTCATAAAAAAGTTGGTAATAATATAGAAACTGATCTTATTTTACAAGATGATGAATTTGCAGATGTACCACAGAATTCAACTATTTTAGGTGCTGCAAAATTTTCAGGAAAAACACAGAATGGTTGGTCTATTGGTGTTTTAGAAAGTGTTACAGCAAATGAATTTGCAAAAATTAAAGAAACAAATGGTAATACCAGAAAAGAAATTGTAGAGCCTTTAACAAACTTTTTTGTTGCCAGGGCTCAAAAAGATTTTAACGAGCGTAATTCTTTTATAGGAGGAATTTTTACAGCAACAAACAGAAATTTAGATGATAATTTTCCTGAATTACACAAAGCTGCTTATACAGGAGGAGTAGATTTTAGACATACTTGGCATAATAGAGATTTTTATTTGGAAGGGAATACAATTTTAAGTCATGTTAAAGGAAGTGAAGAAGCAATTTTAGATACACAAACATCTATTGCCAGGTTATTTCAAAGACCAGATGCAGATTATGTAGATTTAGATCCAACTAGAACCTCGCTAACAGGAAGTGGAGGTAGAGTTAAATTTGGGAAACAAGGTGGAGGAAACTGGCGTTATAATGGAGGTTTTATTTGGCGTTCGCCAGAATTAGAATTGAATGATGTTGGCTTTTTACGTCAGACAGATGAAATGATTCAATTTACACAAGTAAGATATTTATGGCAAATTCCTAAAGGTATTTATAGAGATATAGATTTAAGTGCGGAGCAATCTACTATTTACGATTTTGGAGGCAATTTAAATAAATCTCGTTTTGCAGTTGAAGGAAGGGTTAATTGGAAAAATAATTGGTCTTCAAATATAGGTATGGGATCTAGTACGCAAATGCATAGAAACTCTTTTTTAAGAGGTGGACCGCGCTTTAAAGTAGCAGATGATAAATTTATATATGCTTTTGTAGAAACGGATAAGAGTAAAAAATTTAGTCTTAAACTTGGTTATGTTCGTATTAGAAGTGAAGAAAACGTAAGTGATACAGATAAATATGAGTTTAAAATAAATTACCAACCTTTCAATTCTTTTAGTATGTCTTTAGAAAATGTATTGGAAAAAACTTCTGATAAATCTCAATATGTCACAACTAAAGATTTTGGTAATTTAAAAAGATATATTTTAGGAAATATTGAAAATGATTCGTGGACAACAACTTTACGATTAAACTATAGTTTAAATCCTAATATGTCTATTCAGTTTTATGGGCAACCTTATATTGCTCGTGGAAGATATTCCGATTTTAATTACGTTACTAATTCAACAGCATCTAGTATCAATGACAGGGTAAGGATGTATAATGAGAATGAGATTTCTGAAAACAATGATCGTTTTTCTATTGATGAAAATTTAGATGCAATTGCAGATTACACATTTAAGAACCCAGATTTTTCTTATGTACAATTTAGAACAAACTTAGTGGCAAGATGGGAGTATATACCAGGCTCTGAGTTGTTTTTTGTTTGGGCAAGAGGTGGCGCTGGTTCTGATGATGCTAGAAATTCATTATCAAGAAGCTTTAGAAACCAAATTTTAGACAAACCTTTAGAAAGTACTTTTTTAATAAAAGCAACGTATAGATTTGTAAGGTAATATAAACGGTTTATAAATGATAATTAGCATTGTTACTTGTAAACCTAAACTTAATTTATCAAATTTATTTTACCCATAACTGCCTTCTAATAATGTAAAATTTGTAAGATTAAAATAAATGAAAATCACTTTATTTTTGGTTGATAAATATTCATTTTACTTTATTGTAATTTAAAAAGTAGCCTAAAAAAAGCTTAATCTGTCTTTTTTTACTTCTTTAATAATAGAGCATTTCCGTTTTTGTTAGTATAAAAATAAGCATAACATTTTTTTTTGAGAACCCACATTTTATGCAATTCCTAAAACGGTATTGTATTGTATTGTATGTTTTTTTGCTGAATTTTTACTTTCGCTGTTTAAGGTTTATCAAGAAACTCAATTAAGAAATAAGCGTAAAACTGAAATACAAAAAAAGCATCAAAATTAATTGATGCTTTTAGTATTATATCTTTTTACAGCTTTAAACTACAACTATAAAATGTTTATTTAAGAATTACTCTCCATCCGTAAGGATCTTCGGCTTGGTTTGTTTGTATGTCTGTAATCGCTTTCTTTAGAGTTCCTGCAAAAGGTGCTTCTAATTCTGGTAAATCATAATCAGAACCTTGGTATCCAAAAGCTGCAATAGGAGAAATTACTGCAGCAGTTCCTGCTCCAAACATTTCTTTTAAACTACCACTTTGTGCAGCAGCAATTACTTCAGAAACTGTAATTTTTCTAACTTCTACATCAATATTCATGTCCTCAGCAATCTGAATAACACTTTTACGTGTAATTCCATTTAAGATTCTATCGCTTGTAGGACTTGTAATTAAAGTATCATTAATTCTAATGAAAATATTCATTGCACCAGCTTCCTCAATATATTCGTGCGTATTATCATCCGTCCAAATAACTTGATTGTATCCTTTTTCTATGGCCAATTGTGTAGGGTAAAACTGAGCAGCATAATTACCACCAGCTTTTGCAAAACCAACACCACCATTTGCAGCACGAGCATATTTTTCTTCAATTAAAACTTTTACTTTGCCAGAAAAATATGCGCCAGAAGGAGCTGTACAAATTATAAATTTATAAGCATCTGCCGGAGAAGCGTGAAATCCTATTCCAGAAGCAAACATAAAAGGTCTAATATATAAAGAGCTTCCTTCATTAGTAGGAATCCATTTATTATCAACTTCTAATAATTTTTTTAAACCTTCCATAAAAACATCTTCAGGAACAGCTGGGATAACTAAACGTTCTGCAGATTTATTTAAACGCTTCCAGTTTTCTAAAGGTCTAAATAACATCGTGTTTTCATCTGCGTCTTTGTAGGCTTTCATACCTTCAAAAATAGATTGTCCGTAGTGGAAAATCTTTGCAGATGGGTCTAATGAGATAGGTGCATAAGGTTTAATAACAGGTGTTTGCCACTCGCCATCTATAAAGTCACACTCTAACATGTGGTCAGAATATACACTACCAAATGGTAGATTGTTAAAATCTACAGAATCGATCTTCGATTTTTCTATACGTTGAATTTCTATATCAGATTTCATTCTTTTTGATTGAATTATTGGACAAATGTACATAAAATATTCATCGGTCGATATAACTAATCATTGCTTTTACTCATTATAATATGTACTTTTGTTCGATACTCATTAAATTTAGAAAATATGAAATATGTAATATCCTTTTGTTTGGTTATTTTATTTGGTTTTACGGCATGTAAAGAAGGCAAGAAAGCAGCCAATGAAACATCAGAACCAAAACAAGAAGTGGTTTATGAATCTTTCGGAGAAAAAATTGAGTTAGACAATGCAATTACTTCAGAAGAGTTATTAGCTAAATTTAAAACCATGAAAACTGGTGATACAATTAATGTAAAGTTTGCATCTAGTATTAAAGAAGTTTGTTCTAAAAAAGGATGTTGGATGAAGTTGCCTTTAAATGAAGAAACTGAAACGATGGTTCGTTTTAAAGATTATGGTTTTTTTATGCCTTTAGATTCTCAAGGAAAAGAAGTGGTTTTAAATGGTAAAGCATTTGTACAAGAAACATCTGTAGAAGAATTGCAACATTACGCAGAAGATGCAGGGAAAACTAAAGAAGAAATAGCAAAAATTACCGAGCCTAAAAAAGAATTTACTTTTGAGGCAGATGGTGTTTTAATGAGAAAGTAAAAATTAGTTTCAATAAGTAATAAGTCTACATATTTTGAAAAGAGAAATTCTAATAACTTCCGATGGTTCTACAACCATTAATTTACCCGATTTAAATGAACAATATCATTCTAAAAACGGTTCAATAAACGAGTCTTACCATGTTTTTATTAATAGCGGATTAAAATTAGTTACTGCAGAAGAAGTATCTATCTTAGAAATTGGTTTTGGTACAGGTTTAAACTGTTTTATTACCTATTTAGAAGCAAAAAGAAATATAAACTATGTTGGTGTAGAAGCATATCCTGTTACTGCAGAAGAAGTAGAGAATATGAATTTTATTACTGTTTTAAAAGCAGAAAAAGAAAGTGCTGTATTCGATAAAATGCACGCTGTTTCTTGGGAAGAAAAGCATCAAATTTCAGATACTTTTTCACTCATAAAAAGGAAGCAGTTTTTTGAAGATATCGAAGATAAAGACACGTTTAATTTAATTTATTTTGATGCCTTTGGTGCTCGTGTACAACCGCAATTATGGACGGTAGAGATTTTCCGTAAAATGTTTGATGCATTAAAAGAAAACGGAATTTTAGTAACTTATTCGGCAAAAGGAAGCGTTAGAAGAGCGATGCAAGAAGTTGGTTTAACAGTAGAGCGTTTGCCTGGACCTCCGGGGAAAAGAGAAATGTTAAGAGCAACTAAAATAACGACAAAAACGAACGAGTAAAAAAACATTCAGATGGAATTCAAAAGAAAATTTGGAAGACAAAAGCAATCTAAACCTACAAAAGGGCTTTTTTTAATTGCTGTTTTAGCTTTCGTTTTAATCCTTTGGTTTAAAGCCGAAGATATTATGAATGCTTTATTTTAATAGTTTTTTAGAAGCTATTTCCTGCTTTACATTATATCTTTTTATAGCTGTCTTTGCGAAGTTTACTTTTTTGTAAACTGTGGCAATCTCTTTAAGGTTAACAGATTGCTTCGTTCCTCGCAATGACGATTTTTTAACAGGGAATATAAAGGTTGCTACTTCAATCAGGGCTAAACTTGTTTGCAATAAATATTCATTTACCTAAAGTAGAAGTTACTTTTTAAAACGTCTTCCTTTCCAATTGTACTTAAAAAAGAGCGATTTAAAAATAACGAGAAGGCTAAAAAAAGGATACAAGAAGCTTGCAAAAAGATACCATTTATAAAAGTGTTTTTCCTGTTTAAAAAACTGAATTGTAGGCAAGAATAAAAACAAATCAATAATTACTTTTAACACAAAAGGAATAAAAAGCATTTCTAAGCTTCCAAGCAATAAATAGTAAACAACAACAAAGTTGGTGAGTAAAACCAATAAACCAATTAGCTTTACTTTTAAAGAACTAAAATTACCTGTTTTTGCAGCCCAACGTGTTCTTTGGTTTACTAAATCACTCCATGTTTTTACAGGAAATGTAGTAACAATAGCCGCTGCTGATTTTAAATAAAAAACACTTTTTTTATCAACAATTATAAATTTTTCAAACAGAAAAACATCATCTCCGCTAGCAATATTGTTGTTGCCTTCAAAACCGTTTAGTTGTAGAAAAGCATCTTTTCTGTAAGCAAAGTTTGCACCGTTGCATAAAAAAGGAAAATCCATTCCAAAACCACCAATGGTAGTTCCTTGCATACTCATAAAATCTAATAATTGAAACTGCTCTAAAAAGTTGTTTTTAGCTTTATAGTTTACAGGAGCAACTACCATTTTTGCATTATTATTCTGAATAAAAATATCTAAGCTTTTTAACCAATTTTCAGGTAAAATACAATCTGCATCTGAAGTAACAATCCAATTGTTTTTTGCCTCAGAAATAGCTGTTGTAATGGCGTCTTTTTTTGGTGAGTTGGAGGTTCTATTGTTTCTTATAATACGAATGTCAGTTCGAGTGATTTCCCTTTTTTTCGAAATTGTATCGAGAACTTGTTTGCTTTTTGAGATTTCTCCTCGTTCCTCGTTCGAAATAACAAATTGTTGAATTATTTCAACAGAGTCATCAGTAGAAGCATCATCAACCAAAATAAATTCAACCAAGTCTTTTGGGTAATTCAGTTCCTCAATTGATTGTAATAAAATAGGTAGGTTTTCAACTTCATTTCTAAAAGGGATAATTACTGAAAATGAGGTTTTATTTACTGTTGCTACTTCCTTAAATTCTTTAACTTTTTTAAAGCCAATTCTTAACCAAACAATTAGAATTGCATAAGAAGTAAATGTGAAAATTAAGAACCAAATCATTTTGTAAAACTAGGTTTAAAAGTTAACACAAAATAACTACCAATAATTGCGGGTAGTACAAAATTTAAAATCCACATTAAAGTGGTTGTAGATAGAATGATAAGAGGTTCTATATTTAAAAACGAAAATATCCAAATAGCTACAGATCCTTTTAAGATAACATCAAATAATGACAGCATTGGTATTGTAGAAGCTATCAAGTAAACGGAGTTAATTGCCGAAATTGCATCAACATAAGAAATATCAACATTAAAAATGAGTAATAAAAAGTAAAACTGATGTGAGAAAACTAAGAACCGAAACAATGATAAAATAGCAACTTTTATATTTAGCGTCAACGGTATACTTTTTATAAAATTCCTTGCTTTTTCAAAAGTAAAGCCTTTGAAGTTAAGTTTTTTTAGTAGAAAAAATAAGACAAGAATTAGAATAAATACTAAAAGTAAAATTTTAAAAATTTGATATAGATCAACATTTATTTTATGACTAAGAACAAAATAACAGAGGCCGATACTTCCAAAAAATAAGGTCATTACCATTTGATAAAAGTTACCAACCAAATTTAAACCTAATATTTGCTTTCTATATTTCTTATTAAAATAAAGTGCTTTTGCTCCGTATTCTCCAATTCTATTGGGTGTAATTAAAGAAGTTGTTAAGGAAGCTAAAGATTGTTTTGTGGCTTCAAAAAAGGATATTTGTTTTACAAAACCGACAAGAGATTTCCATTTTAATATTTCTAAAAACCAATTTAAAAATGTGAGAAGAGATAGAAAAAATATGATTTTGATAGAAAAAATATCATTTTCTATTAAATTTTTATAAAAAACAGTGAATTTTAACTGTTCGTTATCAACCAGTTTTGTGTAAATAAAATATCCGCAACCAATTACAATCGATAGTTTTATTATCAACCAAAAGAATTGTTTAGATTTGTATGAGAGCGAATTATACATGGTTTGCAAAGTAACAAATAATCATCAGTATTTTTGGTGATAAAAACAAAAACAATCTACCAGTTTGGCGATAGAAAAAATTATTTTAGGCATTGATCCGGGAACTACAATTATGGGTTTTGGTTTGATAAAAGTTGTTGGTAAGAAGATGGAATTTATTCAGATGAATGAATTAATGTTGCAGAAATACGATGATCACTACCTAAAATTAAAACTAATTTTTGAGCGTACTATTGAGTTAATAGATACTTACAATCCTGATGAAATAGCTATTGAAGCTCCGTTTTTTGGAAAGAATGTACAATCGATGTTAAAGTTGGGTAGGGCACAAGGAGTTGCCATGGCTGCGGGTTTGTCTCGCGAAATTCCGATTACAGAGTATTTGCCAAAGAAAATAAAAATGGCAGTTACCGGAAGTGGAAGCGCTAGTAAAGAGCAAGTCGCGCTGATGTTAAAATCACTTTTAAATTTAAAAACATTACCAAAAAACTTAGATGCAACAGATGGTTTGGCGGCGGCAGTTTGTCATTTCTACAATTCAGGAAAAGTTGTTGGAGGGAAGAATTATACAGGTTGGGCTTCATTCGTTAAACAGAATGAGAAACGCGTTAAGAAATAATGTTTAGTTTTCAGTAGCAGTAGCAGTAGCAGTGTTCAGTTGTGGTAATCAGTAAAAATAAAAATTATGAGTTTTACAGATTTATTAGCTCTTAAAAAATCGTTTTCTTTGGCAATGAATATTTTTGAGGTTTCAAAATCATTTCCGAAAGAAGAAAAATATTCACTTACAGATCAAGTAAGAAGATCTTATAGAAGTGTCTCTGCAAATATATCTGAAGCTTATAGAAAAAGACAATATCCTAAGCACTTTGTTAGTAAATTAAGTGATTCGGATGCTGAAAATTCTGAAACTTACACTTGGTTATTGTTTGCTTTAAAATGTGAGTACTTTGATAAAAATACTTTTGAAAAATTAGCTTCCGAAAATTTAGAAGTAGGAAGATTAATAAATTATATGATTAATAATCCTGGTAAATTTGGTGTCAAGTAATTCTGCCAACTGATACTGTAAACTGAGAACTAATTTATGTCCGGAATATATATTCACATACCATTCTGTAAGCAAGCATGTTTTTATTGCGATTTTCATTTTTCTACTTCGTTAAAGAAAAAGGAAGATATGATTTCGTCTTTAATTAAAGAGATAGAAATTAGAAAAGACGAGTTAGAAAACACCATTATAGAAACTATTTATTTTGGAGGCGGAACACCGTCTGTTTTAAATACAGAAGAAATTAATTTGTTAATTGATGCTGTGTATAAAAATCATACAGTAATTGAGAATCCAGAAATTACGTTAGAGGCAAATCCAGATGATTTATCCGAAGAAAAAATAATTGAACTATCTAAATCACCAATAAATAGATTAAGTATTGGCGTGCAATCATTTTTCGAGAAAGATTTAAAACTCATGAATCGTGCGCATAATTCATCCGAAGCAAAAAAAAGCTTAACAATTGCAACTCGCTACTTTAAGAATATTTCTGTCGATTTAATTTACGGAATTCCAGATTGTACTAATGAGGAGTGGAGAGATAATATACAAACGGCACTAAGTTTCGGAATTCCACATATATCTAGTTATGCGTTAACGGTAGAACCAAAAACAGCCTTAGCTACGTTGATTAAAAAAGGGGAAATTAAAAACGTAGATGATGAAAAAGCAGAGGAACAATTTCATATTTTAATAGAAGAATTATCGAAAGTAAATTTTGTGCATTACGAGTTGTCTAACTTTGGTAAAGAAGGTTTTTTTAGTCAGAATAATTCTTCTTACTGGTTGGGTAAATCGTATTTAGGTATTGGTCCTTCTGCACATTCTTTTAACGGAACCCAACGAAGTTGGAATGTAAGAAATAATGCGAAATATATAAAAGCGATTCAACAAAACACGCTTCCAATAGAAAGAGAGACACTCACAAAAACGGATGGTTATAATGAATATATTATGACAGGTTTAAGAACCATTTGGGGAGTTTCTTTTGATAAAATAAAAACAGATTTCGGAGAAAAATATATTAAATATTTAGAAAAGCAATCTGAAAAATATATTGAGCAAGAATTATTGTATATTGAAAACCAAATTTTAAAAACAACCCAAAAAGGAAAGTTTTTATCAGACGGAATATCCTCAGATTTATTTATGGTAAACTAGGTTATTCAGCTTAATTAATAAAGAAATATTTGTAGCATAAATGAAAGCAACAGTAGAATATAACTCCAGAAAAATAGAAATAAATATTTCTAAGCCTATAGATATTTCTATAGCTATAGATGTTAAGAAAAATAATATAAATGCTTGGGGAATTGATGACCCAAAGATAGAACCAGAAAAATATGATGACTATGAAGTAAGTGTTGCAAACGGAGCGGTCGTTAACTTTAATAATATTCATTTTAACCCGCATTCTCATATTACACATACAGAATGTGTTGGGCATATTACAAAAGAAGTACATTCTGTTAATCAACATTTAAAGTATTTTATTTTTTTAGCAGAAGTAGTTACTATTGCTCCTTTGTTTCATAATGGAGACTTTCTAATAGGAGTTAAACAATTAAAACATGCTTTAGGGAATAAGAAGCGTGATGCAGTTGTAATTCGTACTTTACCTAATTTAGAGGAAAAAAAGAGTATGAAATATTTTAACACGAATCCTACTTATTTGTCTGAAAAAGCAGCTATTTATTTAAGAGAAAAAGGGATAAAGCACTTGTTAATAGATTTACCTTCAGTGGATAAGGAGAAAGATGGAGGGAGGCTTTTATCTCACAATGCTTTTTGGAATACAGGAGGTAAATTAAGAATGGATGCAACCATTACAGAATTTATATACGTACCAAATGATGTTGAAGATGGTGAGTATTTATTAAACCTAATGATTGCACCATTTGAAAATGATGCAACGCCTAGTAAGCCTATTTTGTATAAAATTATAAAGTAGATAACATTTAAAATTATTGGACCCTTCAGGTTTTTAGAACCTGAAGGGTCTATTTTTTTATTCTATTGGTTAAAAAGTAGGAGTAAGTTAAAGTCAGTGTGTCATGTTTGTGAATCTTATTTCTTAAAACCACTTTTTTCTTTTAAAATACCAAACAGAAACTATGGTTACTATTGCCATAACACCCAGTAATATAAAATAGCCATATTTAGACTTTAATTCAGGAATGTTTTCAAAGTTCATTCCGTAAATTCCTGCTAAAAAAGTTAATGGAATAAATATAACAGACAAAATAGTAAGCGTTTTCATTACCTCGTTTAAACGATGTCCTTGAATACTAAATATTAAGTTTATTTTACTCTCTAATTCTTGTAACTCAAAATCTATATTAGAAATTAAATTACTTGTTTGTTCTTTTAATTCACTAAAATATTTTACATCAAAACCTTCAATTTCAATCTTTTCTAATTTTATTATGGTGTCTCTTAAACTTAAAGTGGCTTTCTTAAAATTGAATAATTCTTGCTTTCTTTTTTCAACTAAAGAAGTAAATTCTGGAGTTGGTTTTATATGTGTAGAGTTTAATTTATCTGCGCTTAATTCGGCATTTTCTAAATACGTATCTTGGTAATTGTCAATAATAGATTCTAATAATAGAAACAACAAATAATCTGCTCTTTTCTTTCGTACAATTCCTTTATTTCCTTCTAAACGCTCGCGAATCCAATTAAAATAATCACCTTGTTTTTCTTGAATAGACCATAAAAAATCTGCGGAAACAATAAAAACCATTTGTTCAGAGTCTAATTTGTTACTTTCTGTAATTAAAACACGCGTGGTTACAAAAAATAAATTATCTAATAAAATAACTTTATTCGGGTGTTCTTCATCACTTAATAATTTAATTAAAAAATCGTCTAATTTATTTTGATAGATAACCCTTTTGTAAACATTATGAAACTGAATTCCGTAAGTATTCAACCATTTTGTAGTTTTTGTATTATCAGAAAAAACAATTTCTGATATGGCAGAAAACTTGGTTTTCTCGTAATTCTCATCAGAATATCTAATTATGGTTGTATTGTCTAAGAATTCATTTTCCATTAAAAAAAGATTTGTAAATTTGATAGATAAAGATACTTTTTAATTTATTAAAAAATACATTTAAAAAGAAGAGTTAATGCACATAGAACAATTAAGAGATTTTTGTATTGCTAAGAAAGGAGTAACAGAGCATTTTCCTTTTGATGAATCTACGTTGGTTTTTAAAGTAATGGATAAAATGTTTTTACTTACCGGATTAAATAATTGGGAAAAAGGAGAAAGTAAAGTCAACCTAAAATGCAATCCAGAAAAAGCAATAGAACTAAGAGAAGAATACGAAGGGATTATTGCAGGTTTTTATATGAATAAAAAACATTGGAACACTGTTTCTATAAATTCTAGTGATGTGCCAGACAATTTCGTAAAAGAATTAATTAACCATTCTTACGATTTGGTGGTAAGCGGATTGACAAAAAAACTTCAAAAAGAACTAGAAGAATTATAAGTTTCTAAAATGATGGAAAATAATAAAAACGAGATTTTAGAAAAACATTGTTATACCGAATTGGTCTATCAACGGATAAATAAAAAGTTAAAAACAGCTTTTTCTAAGGATGAAACTGAAAAATTGATTAGAAATATTTTAGAAGAAACTACTGTAGAAAACTACTTGAAAAAAGGAAAGAACTTTTACGTTTCTAGTAAAGAGCACAACATTAGAATTACAGTAAATTCGAATACTTTTAGAATTATTACGGTGGATAAAGTTTTAAAATAACCATTATTTTATCAAAATGAAAAAACAAGAACTTAGAAAACTTTATAAGCAAAAACGTACAGATTTAAGTGAAAATCAGATTATAGATTTTCAGCAAAATATCTATCAACAAATTTATGAGTTAGATATTGGCGGTATTAAAAATGTACACTTATTTTTGTCTCTTACAAAGTTTAAAGAAATAGACACACAACCAATTATCAATTTTTTTAGAAGTAGAAATATTAGAATCGTTGTAAGTACTTGTAATTTTAAAGACAACACACTTTCTCATTTCTATTTAGAAGAAAATACGGTTTTAGAATTGAATAAATTTGGAGTTCCAGAACCCGTAAATGCAGAACAAGTAGATGAAAAAGAGCTCGATTTAGTTTTTGTTCCGTTGTTAATTTCTGATGAATTAAATTACAGAGTTGGTTACGGAAAAGGATTTTACGATCGTTTTTTATCCAACTGTAAAGAAGAAGCAAAATTTATTGGAATCAATTATTTTAAGCCTATTTACCAGATTGAGGATTCCAACGATTTTGATATTCCGTTGCATCAAGTAATCTATCCCAAATAAACTTTAAATCGCCTTTAATTCTTTGTAAATTTGTTTTTGAACATCTCGATTCAGTTTTGCAAATAAAACACTTAGTGTGACAGTCCGTTCATAAGAATTGATAATAGTGACTGTCAGTTCGAGTGAAATTTCTTTTTCTGAAATTTTGTGTCGAGAACATTTTCAATTAAAACTCAATTAAAAAATGATTGTACAAGGAAACATCGTTGACATACTAAACAAAAGAATTTACAAAGGAGAAGTTGAAATTATAAACGGAAAAATATTATCTGTAAAAGAAGTAAATCACAACGAAGAAAACTACATTTTACCCGGTTTTATAGACGCACATATTCACATAGAAAGCTCTATGTTGGTTCCATCTGAATTTGCGAAAATTGCCGTAAAACATGGTACAGTTGCAACCGTTTCCGACCCACATGAAATTGCCAATGTTTTAGGTGTAAAAGGAGTTGATTTTATGATTGAAAACGGAAAGAAAGTTCCGTTGAAATTCAATTTTGGCGCTCCAAGTTGTGTGCCTGCAACGTCTTTTGAAAGTGCCGGAGCAATTATAGATGCTGATGATATTAAATTGATGATGGAAAACCCGGATATTAAATATCTGGCAGAAATGATGAATTATCCCGGAGTTTTATTTGATGATGCTGAGGTTTTAGCTAAGATTGAACACGCAAAAAACAACAACAAACCAATTGATGGTCATGCGCCAGGTTTAAGAGGCGATGATGCTACAAAATATATTGCAGCCGGAATTTCTACAGACCACGAATGTTTTTCTTTTGATGAAGCTTTAGAAAAGCTGCAAAAAGGTATGAAGGTAATTATTAGAGAAGGTTCTGCAGCAAAAAACTTCGAAGCTTTAATCGGTTTATTACCAGAACATTTCGAGAATATGATGTTTTGTTCAGACGATAAACATCCAGATGATTTATTGTTGGGGCATATCAATCAGTTGTGTGAAAGAGCCGTTGCCAAAGGAGTTGATGTTTTTAAAGTATTGCAAGCAGCTTGTGTAAATCCTGTAAAACACTACAATCTAGATGTTGGTTTATTACAAAAAGGAGACGATGCAGATTTTGTTATAGTTGATAGTTTAGAAAAATTCAATGTTTTAGAAACCTATATTAACGGAGAATTAGTCGCTAAAAATGGCGAATCTTTTGTAAAACAGGTAGATTTTGAAGTGTTGAATAACTTTAATACAGATAAAAAAGAAGTTTCAGATTTTAGATTTGAATCTTCTGCAGAAAAAATAAGAGTCATAGAAGCTTTAGATGGCGAATTGGTAACCAACCAGATTGAAGCAGATGCTTTAATTGTTGATGGAAATTTAGTATCAAACACTAAAACCGATGTTTTAAAAATGACAGTTGTTAATCGTTATAAAAATGATGTGCCTGCAATTGCTTTTATTAAAAACTTCGGATTAAAAGAAGGTGCTATTGCAAGTTCTGTTGGGCACGATTCTCATAATATTATTGCCATCGGAGTTTCAGACGAAGCTATTTGTAAAGCGGTTAATTTAATCATAGAAAATAGCGGTGGAGTTTGTGCTGTAAACGACACCGAAGAAAAAATTGTTTCGTTACCAGTTGCCGGAATTATGTCTGATAAACCTGCTGAGGTTATTGGTAAAGCGTATGCAGAATTAGATGCAATGGCAAAAGAAATGGGCAGTAAATTACGTGCGCCTTATATGAGTTTATCTTTTATGGCGTTGTTGGTAATTCCTGCGTTAAAATTGTCGGATAAAGGTTTATTTGATGGAACGTCTTTTAAATTTACTTCTTTAGAGGTTTTTTAGAGGTTTAAAAGTAACAAAGATTCAATGTTTCAAAGGAACAAAGTTTTTAAGTCTGATTGTCATTTCGACGATAGGAGAAATCTCATAAAGTTGATTGGTTTGGGCTTTTCTCTGTTATGTGACTTCTCATTCTTCGAAGTGACAATTTGTTGTGGAAATAGAAAATACGCTCGCAAACAAGTTTAGCCCTGATAAAACGGTCTGTTTGAGCTCTTTTTTAGCCTTTTTTTGGCTAAAAAAAGCAAGTAGTGAAAGCAGGAAATAGCTTCGAGTTAAAATTTTATCAAATTCTTAATTTTTAGGATACTTCTTTGGTAATTAATTAGCATTTTTCATTTAAAAATGTACTTTTGCCTAACTAAAATTATATTATGAGTTTACAACAAGATTTAGAAAATAGAAGTGGAAATAAGTGTGAATTATGTACATCAACAGATAATTTAGCAATTTACGAAGTTAAACCAACATCAACAGTTGGGGGTAGTGGAGTAGATGGAAGCTTGCTAGCTTGTGAAACTTGTAGAACTCAAATTGACAATGCAGACCAAACAGAACCAAACCATTGGCGTTGTTTAAACGATTCTATGTGGTCTGAACATAGAGCTGTAAAAGTGGTTGCTTGGAGAATGCTTTCTCGTTTAAGAAACGAAGGTTGGCCAAAAGATTTACTAGACATGATGTATTTAGAAGATGACGATTTACGTTTTGCTAAAGAATCTGGAGATCATTTAGATGATAGCGAAAAGATAATTCACAGAGATGCAAACGGCGCAATTTTAGAGGCTGGAGATTCTGTAGTTTTAATAAAAGATTTAAAAGTAAAAGGATCTAGCTTGGTTGCTAAACAAGGAACTGCGGTACGTAGAATATCTTTAGATCATGAAAATGCTAAGTTTATAGAAGGTAAAGTAGGACCAACTCAGATTGTAATTATTACAGATTACGTTAAGAAAATGGCAGAAAAGGAGTAGGTTGTTACTTCGAGTGATTTTCTGAAAGAAAATTGTATCGAGAAGTTGGGCGTTTCCTTGCAGGTCGCGCTTTGCACTATATCTTTTTTTCGTACCTCAAAAAAGGATGCCGTTTCAATCGCTAACGCACTTTTTTGCGAACTAAAAAGAGTTTTAAATTTACTTTATCATTATTTAGAAACATAAAAAAAACCTCGAAAATTTCGAGGTTTTTTTAGTTTCTATAGTGTAGTTTTATTCTTTTTTACTCGTAATATAAATTGAGCCACCACCATCTTTATTTTTTTCTACGTTTACACTTTCTATAGTGTCTGGCTTTACTTCTTTCATTTCTTTTTTAGAAATGCGTTTTCCGTCTAAGTAATAAATAGGTTCTTTTTTCTTTTTAATAGAGACCGTAGAACTTCCGTTTTCTTTTTTAGTAACGTTTACACTTTCTATATTATCCGCGTTTATTTTGTCCACTTCTTTTTTAGAGGTAACTTCTCCGTTTAAATAAAAAATTGGTTCCTCCTTATTTTTTTCTTTTATAGATGTAAAAGGAAATGGTGCTGCTGTTTTTTTCTGAGACTCGCTTAATTGTACATATAGTTTTTCTAACTTTTCTATATCTTCTTTTTTTGTAACGGCATTATCTTTAGATTTTACTTTTTTAGCTAAAGAATTATATTCTATAACTATTTTGTCTTTTGCTTTTTCTTGTGCTTGTACACGTTCTGCAAATAAGAAAAGGAAGCCAACTAACAACGGAATTACTGAGAGTTGTTTTAATAAAATTTTAGTTTGTGAACTTTGTTTTGTCATCATTTTTAATCTTTTTTTAGTGAGTGAATAATTCAAATTACTGGCCAAGTAATATTCGTTGTTCCAAGCAGCTTTGTTTAATAATAAGTGCTGGTATTTATTGGTGTTTTTATGTTGATTGATAACCTTTTGGTCGGCTAAAAATTCGTGATTTAATTGTATTGCTTTTTTTAAGAAGATAAATAATGGGTTTATCCAAAATATAATTTGTAGTAGCTCAATTACTAGAACATCTAAGGTGTGTTTTTGCGTTACATGCGTTAGTTCATGTGTAAAAAGCTCTTCTTCAATTTTTCCTTCATTGTAGTCTTTTTTATTGATAAAAATGAAATTCCAGAAAGTGTGAGGTAGTATTTCATCCTCCACCAATACAAGTACTCCTTTTTGATATTTTATAGTTTTGTTTTTTCTTATTTTTTGAATAATCTTTGTAAAGTTTTTTACAAATCGAATTAAAAATAAGGTTGATACAATTAAATAAACACCAATTAATAACTGACTGTAATTAAAAGTGTCGTGAATTGTTGCAAAGGCAGTATTTCCCATGAAAATAGGCTCTCCGTTGGTTTCTAAAATATTTTTAGCCTGAACCGTAATTGTTGCTAATGGAACTAAAAAAGAAACAATAATACCTATTAAAAGATAAAAACGATTAAACGTGTGCATTTTTTCCTTTTCTAATATAAAATGATAAAAGAAAAGTAATAATGCCAAACAACTTGCGGATTTTAGTAGATAGAGAATCATTGTTGTTGTTTTTTAATTTGACTGTCAATTATCTTTTTTAAATCTTCTAGCTCTTCTGTAGAAAGGTTGGTTTCTTTAGTGAAAAACGATGCAAACTGACTAGCAGAGTTATTAAAGAAATTTTTAATCAGGCCGTTTACGTGTTTAGAGAAGTAATCTGTTTTTTTAATTATTGGAAAATATTCTCTCGATTTTCCGAATAAAGTATAATCGATAAACCCTTTGTCTGCAATTCTCTTTAATAAAGTGGCAACGGTTGTTGTTGCTGGTTTTGGTTCTGGAAAATCTGTTAACAATTCTTTTAAAAATGCTTTTTTACGTTTCCATAAATATTGCATTAATTGTTCTTCGGTTTTAGATAATTGCATGGTCTTTTATTTTACTCTACAAACATAGAATAAAAAATTGTATTCTACAAGTGTAGAGTTAAAAAAATTTTTATGAAGTATTAAACCTCAAAGGTTTTTAAAACCTTTGAGGTTTGTAAATAATAAAAAGGTTTCTAGTTTTACTTAAAGTAGGCAAGTACATTTGCATTAAGGATTGCAGTAGTTGTTTGAGCTCTTTTTTCTTTTTCAGAAAAAAAGCGAGTACGGAAAGCCTGACGCAATTATTTTTTTCAAATAATTGGGGAATGCCCTAAAAAAAATCCGCTCATTGCTGAACGGATTTGTTATTTTATTGATTCATTTCTGTAAAATATTTATAGAAATACGGAATGGTTTCAATCCCTTTTAGGTAATTCCAAACCCCAAAATGTTCGTTTGGCGAGTGAATGGCGTCAGAATCTAACCCGAAGCCCATTAAAATAGTCTTACTTTTTAAGTGCTGCTCAAATAGGGCAACGATAGGGATACTACCACCGCTTCTTTGAGGAATAGGTGTTTTTCCGAAGCTAGTTTCATAAGCTTTACTAGCAGCTTTATACGCAATATTGTCTATTGGAGTTACATAACCTTGTCCGCCATGATGCGGTTTTACAAGAACTGTTACCGATTTAGGAGCAATGCTTTCAAAGTGTTTTTTGAATAACTCTGTAATTTCTTTCCAATCTTGATTCGGCACTAAACGCATAGAAATTTTAGCAAATGCTTTACTCGCAATTACTGTTTTTGCGCCTTCGCCAGTATAACCACCCCAAATTCCGTTTACGTCTAAAGTTGGTCTAATTGCGTTGCGCTCGTTGGTAGAATAGCCTGCTTCTCCGTGTACATCGTCAATTTTTAAAGCATCTTTATATTTCTCTAAAGAAAAAGGTGCTTTTGCCATTTCTGCTCTTTCTTCTGTAGATAATTCTTCTACATTATCGTAAAAACCAGGAATTGTAATGTGGTTGTTCTCGTCGTGTAAAGAGGCAATCATTTTGGTTAAAATATTGATAGGATTTGCAACTGCGCCTCCGTATAAACCAGAATGTAAATCTCTGTTTGGCCCTGTAACTTCTACTTCTACGTAACTTAAACCACGTAAACCTGTTGTGATTGAAGGAATATCGTTGGCAATCATTCCTGTATCTGATATTATAATAACATCATTGGCTAGTTTTTCTGTATTTCTTGGTACAAACCATGCCAAACTTTCTGAACCTACTTCTTCTTCTCCTTCAATCATAAACTTTACGTTACAAGGTAAGTTTCCGGTAGATGTCATGTATTCTAATGCTTTTACGTGCATGTACATTTGTCCTTTATCATCGCACGCACCTCTTGCAAAAATTGCGCCTTCTGGATGAATTTCTGTATTTTTAATAACTGGCTCAAATGGAGGAGAGGTCCAAAGTTCTATTGGATCTGCCGGTTGCACATCATAATGACCATAAACTAATACGGTTGGTAAGCTCTTATCGATGATTTTTTCTCCATAAATAATAGGATATCCGGGAGTTTCGCACATTTCTACGTTGTCACAACCTGCTTTTTTTAAACTTTCTAAAACAAAATCTGCGGTTAATAAAACATCCTTTTTATATGCCGAATCTGCACTTACAGAAGGGATTTTAAGGAGTTCTATTAATTCATTTAAGAAGCGTTGTTTGTTGTTTTTTATGTAAGATTGAATGGTATTCATAAAATGTTTTTTTTATTTCTTCATCAAAAGTAGAAAAATTATTATGAACTGCTTTGCAGTTTGCAAGGAATGTTTATATTTGCAGCCCAATTAAATGGGAAAAGTTGCAGGCGTGGTGGAATTGGTAGACACGCTAGACTTAGGATCTAGTGCCGCGAGGTGTGAGAGTTCGAGTCTCTCCGCCTGTACAATAAGAGAAAACCTCAGCTTTATAGCTGAGGTTTTTTGGTTCTAGGTAACATATTAGAGGTTGATTGAAAGGTTTAGAATAGATAATAGAAATAGAAGGAATAGAACATACTTACATAATAATCCCTTTTGATATGAGATTACTTTTTTAAGATTATTGCAACTAATAAGAAGTGAAAATTAGTTTTTTATAAATATTTTAGTGAAGTAGGTAGTGTCAAAATAAACATGAATACAAGTTCTATAGATAAAGAATTAACCAATAAACGACTATCTTATTTTAGTAACAGGTTCTACTTATTTAAATGAAGTATTTTATAGAGTAAATTTTTATTCTTCTTCTTATTTTACAAAATATTTTTAAGCACATTTTAGAGTATTACCAGAAGAAATTGAAATAAAAGATAGTGATATTTCAGAAAGCTAAACTTATCTTTAAAAAACATTTATACTACCTCTTATAATGTATTAGTGTTTTTTTAACCTAAAAAGCAACAAAATTACCACCTGATGCGTTGCTTGTTTCACTCATAGGTAACTCAACTTTCTATATTTGGTTTTTATTGTGATAAATTTAAGGAGGAAAAATTACAAATTAAGAGTATAATTACAGAAACTGAGGTTGTATGAGTATTAGTCTTTCTCTTAGGTTTAATTAATAAGGTTGAAAAATTTAGGTGTACATAAAAATAGTAACACTTACATTGTAAAAAAAAGATAGATGAATTAGTAAAAAAAAACTGCAATTAGCTGTTGTATATATAGCATCTCATTAGTGTATTATTTACTAATAAAAAATAGGAAAAGTAGCTTAGAATTATAAGTTTGATGTAGGGAAAGTTTTCTATACTTCATTAATGCATAAATCTGAAGCTCTTAAAGAGATAATTATATAAAACACCTTTTAGAAGGTATATACTGTTTATTAAATAATAAAGAATAATTATGAAAAAAGTAATTTTATTTTCGCTAATTTCTGTGTTTGCTTTTACAGCTTGCTCTGTAAAAAAACAAGAAAAGACAATTCCAAAAATAATTGCAGAAGGCGCTAAGTTAACTTTGGTTTCTGATGATTTTGAATTTACAGAAGGACCAGCATCAGACAAAGAAGGGAATGTCTATTTTACGGATCAGCCTAATGATCAAATTTTAAAATGGAATGCCACGACTAACACTATTTCTCAATATCTGAAACCTTCTGGTCGTTCTAACGGACTTTATTTTGATAACCAAGGAAATCTATTATCTGCAGCTGATGAAAAAAACGAATTATGGAGTATCAATTCAGATAAAAAAGTTACTGTACTTGTAAGCAAATTTGAAGGAAATAAATTGAACGGCCCTAATGATCTTTGGGTAGATAGTAAAGGAGGTATTTATTTTACAGACCCTTATTATCAACGTGACTGGTGGTCTCATAAAGAACCACAACAAAAAGAAAATAGAGTGTATTATTTAGCCCCAAATGCAGATAAATCGATTGTTGTATCTAATGACAATTATGTACAACCAAATGGAGTAATTGGTTCTAAAGATGGAAAAACACTTTATGTTTCAGATCATGGAGATAAGAAAACCTATGTTTTTACGATTGAAGAAAATGGGAGTTTAACCCATAGAAAATTATTTACAGACATGATTTCTGATGGAATGACAATAGATAATTTAGGGAACGTCTATTTAGCAGGAGATGGTATAACGGTTTTTAATTCTGAAGGAAAAAAAATAGAACATATTGCAGTGCCAGAAGGTTGGACTGCCAATGTAACTTTTGGAGGGAAAAATCAAAAAACACTTTTTATAACAGCGATGGATGCCGTTTATACTTTAGAAATGAATGTACAAGGAGTTCGATATGCTAAATAATATATTTTTAAAGCAAATTTTATAAATAAAACAAAGATAAAATTGAGAGCGTAACTTTTTTTGGGAGCTCATGATGGCATTTTTTGGTAAGAGAACTCATCAACTGTAATGTAACGTTTTTTGTAAAGTAGTTAAAAATCAAATTTCTTTAACGATGTTAGTATCTGAAGAGAATTATATTGCTACCAATATTTATAACTTTAATGTATTCGTTAATCATTTGTTAGTAAAGTGCGCTAATGATTAGAATTAATTTTAAAATCACTAAATTTTAATATATCAAAAATTAAAAAATAGAACACTTTAAATATGAAAAGAAAAATTTTTATTAAACAGCTTTTAGCAGCATCTTCTGGTATTGCAATATTTGCATCTCAAATACAGCTATTACAAGGGTGTACAACTCCAGCAAAAACCAAAAAACTTGGGATCGCTTTAGTTGGCTTGGGCTCTTATTCTACAACACAATTAGCGCCAGCTTTATTAGAAATAAAGCACTCTTATCTGTCTGCAATTGTTACTGGTACCAAAGAAAAAGAAGATATTTGGGCAAAAAAATACAACATCAAAAAAGAAAATATTTACAACTATACTAATTTTGATGATATTGTAAATAATGATGATATAGACATCGTATATATTGTTTTACCAAATAGTATGCATGCAGAATTTACTATTAGAGCAGCAGAAGCTGGTAAACATGTAATTTGCGAAAAACCGATGGCAACTTCTGCAGAAGATTGTCAAAAAATGATTGATAGCTGTAACAAAGCAAATGTAAAATTATCTATTGGTTACAGATTACATTTCGATCCTATTAATGGTTATTTAATGGAACTTGGGCAAAATAAAGTTTTTGGAAAAATGGATACTGAAGCTGGTTTTGCATTTACTTTAAAAGATCCTGAAAAATGGAGATTGCAAAAAGAGTTAGCTGGCGGAGGACCTTTAATGGATTTAGGAATTTATGTATTACAATCTGCAATCTATATGTTTGGAGAATTACCTACATCTTTATGGGCAAAAGACACCACCAAAGACACCGATTTTTTTAACAAACAAAATATTGAAGGAAGTTTAGAATGGGAAATGACGTTTCCATCAGGAAAAGCGTTGTGTAAAACTTCTTATGAAGAAGAATTTTATTGTTATATAACCGCAACTACAGAAAAAGGGAATATAGAATTAAACCCTTCATTTACCTATGGTGAATTAAAAGGTAAAACACCAAATGGTCCAATAGAAATAGAAAATGTAAATCAGCAAGCATTTCAAATTGATGCTTTTGCTTTAAATATTTTAAATGATACTGAAAGTATTGTTTCTGGTGAAATGGGATTACGTGATTTATACATTATCGAAAAAATTTATGAATCCGCAAGAGCAGATGGTAAACAAGTTTTGTTAGATGAAATACCTAATATTTTGGACTTAAGAATAATATAATTAAATAATCTAGTTATAGTATATTGCTATTATTTACTTGTGTACCGAAACCAAAAGAGTGACCTACTAATAAAATAATTTTTACAGCAAGACATAAATGTGCTTATAGTGATGAGTTAATAGCTCTAGGTAGACCTTTATCTGATTAACATAAATTAGATAATTTTTAAGCCTTTTAAAACAACATTAGGTGTTGTAGATTATTTAGATTTTGAAACAAGAAAACCAAAACTAACCACAATATAAATATATAAATAAGAATTATGATCAAACAAATAAAATCAATTTTAATTTGCGCATCAGTTTGTTTTTTAAGCTGTAAAGAACTAAAAAAAGAAGCAGCACAAGAAAAAGAAGTTACACAAGAAAAAGAAGAAATTAAAGCTTCATTAAAAAGTACCTTTAATGGCGATTTTTTAATAGGTGCAGCAATTAATTCTGCCCATATAAAAGAAACAGATTCTATTGGTGTGGCTTTAATAAATAGAGAATTTAATTCAATTACGCCAGAAAACGACTTGAAATGGGAGGGAATTCATCCGAAGGAAAATGAATATTTCTTTGATATAGCTGATGCCTATGTTGCTTTTGGGCAAAAAAATAATTTATACACTATTGGCCATACATTGTTGTGGCATAGTCAATTATCTCCTTATGTGAGTAAAATTACTAAAAAAGAAGATTTAGAAAATCACATAAAAACACACATAAATACAATTGCAGGTAGATATAAAGGTAAAATAAATGCTTGGGATGTTGTTAATGAAGCTTTAAATGAAGATGGTTCTCCAAGAACTTCTCATTTTTACAATGTTTTTAAAGGTGAAAGTTATTTAGAATTAGCATTTAAAACAGCTTCAGAAGCTGCTCCAGATGCAAAATTAGTGTATAATGATTACAATCTTTGGAAGCCAGAAAAAAGAAAAGGAGTTATTAGAATTGTAAAAAACTTACAAGAAAAAGGTATTAAAATAGATGGCGTTGGTATGCAAGCGCATTGGAGTTTAGATGGACCAAGTATTGAAGATATTGAGAATAGTATTTTAGCTTATTCAGAATTAGGTGTAAAGGTTTCATTTACAGAATTAGACATTACAGTTTTAAAGAAACCAAAGGGATTAAACGGAGCAGCTATAGAGCAAAACTACGATCGTTATAAAAATGATCCTATATTTAACCCTTATAAAGACGGATTAACAGAAGAGGCAAAACAAAAATTAGCAACTCGTTATGAGGCTGTTTTTAATTTGTTTTTAAAGCATAAAGATAAAATTGAAAGAGTTACTTTTTGGGGTGTAAATGATGGTAATTCATGGTTAAATGATTGGCCTATAAAAGGTAGAACAAATTATCCATTATTGTTTGATAGAAATAATCAACCTAAAGATGTATATCAAAATGTAATCTCTATAAAAAAATAAACCAATTTTTAAATTATGAAGTCAATTTCGCAGAAATTATCAGTAGGAGAAAAAATTGGTTACAGTTTAGGTGATTTAGCAGCCAATTTAGTGTTTCAAACACTTGTAACGTATTTGGCTTTTTTTTATACAGACATTTATGGATTAGAAGCAAACCATGCTTCTGCTATTATGTTAACTGTAGGTCTTATTGCCGCCTTTGGCTTTAATCCTATTATTGGTGCCATTGCAGACAGAACAACTTCTAAATGGGGAAAGTTTAGACCATGGATTTTATTTACAGCAATACCTCTTGGTATAGTGGCGCTCTTAGCATTTAGTACACCAGATTTTGAATATAGAGGAAAAATAATTTATGCAGTAATAACTTATACGTTATTATTATTACTATATGCTGCCAACAACCTACCTTATTCTGCTTTAAGTGGTGTTATTACTGGCGATATGGGAGAACGAAATAGTATTTCTGCTTATCGTTTTGTAGCGGTAATGTTTGCTCAATTTTTTGTGCAAGTGTTTATGTTACCAATTATTGAATCTGTAGGAGAAGGTGATAAGGCTGTAGGTATAGAAATTGTTATGACTTGGTTAGCAATTATTGGTACTATTATGTTATTGATAACATTTTTTACTACCCGAGAACGTATTGTACCAAAACCAGAACAAAAATCTAGTGTTAAAGAAGATTTATCCGATTTATTTAAGAACAAACCATGGGTAATAATATTAACCGTTACAACGTTAGTTTTTGTAACACTTGCTATGAAAGGTGGTTCTTATGTGTATTATTTTAAGAATTATGTAGATGAAGAGAGATTGACAAGCTTTATAAGTCCTATTTTAGATTTCTTATCTAGTATTGGGGTTAATTTCTTTGGTGAAGACCCTGTTTCAGCTGGTTTTGGATTATTTAATGCCGGCGGTATTATTTTTATGATTGTTGGTATTGGTTTATCTAAACGATTAGCTGATAAATATGGTAAAAGAGATATTTTTAAAATATTCTTATTCATATCTACATTATTCATCATTTTCTTTTATTTCTTCTCACCAAAATCTGTCGAATTTATGTTTGCATCTCAAATTCTACATGGTTTTTTCTACGGAATTACCATACCACTGCTTTGGGCAATGATTGCAGATGTTGCCGATTTTTCTGAATGGAAAACAAACCGTAGAGCAACGGCAATTATTTTTTCTGCTATGATGGTTGGTTTAAAAGGTGGTCTAAGTATTGGTAGTGCATTATTAACATGGATTTTAGGACTTTATAACTATATACCACAAAGTGACACAGTACAAGCAGAAAGTGCAATTTTAGGAACAAAAATGTTAGTGAGTATCTATCCTGCAATTCCTTTTTTATTAGCAGTTGCACTCCTTTTTTTCTATGAAATAGATAAAAAAATGGAAGTTAAATTAGAAGCAGAATTAAAAGAAAGAAGAGCAAATTAAAATAATTTTGTAATCTATTTAGATAATAAAGAATACTAAAAAGATGTGCATCCTTTATGTAAAGCAGAAATGTTTAGACTGATGATTTATAAAGGTAATTATATAGAATATTGTTCATGAAATTTTCAAGTAAGAAAAGTTTATTCTGTAATAATTAAGGCTAAATAATCTAAATGTCGATTGTAAGAAGCTGTTGCATTTTAAAACCAAAAAATCATCTAAAAATTACTTTTTAGATGATTTTTTAATTTTTAAAAGTTTGTAAATGTTACAAACAGTCTTTAATCATTTTTACTGCTTGTTCTGCAGTAATATCTCTTTGTGGCGTTCCAAACATTTCATAACCAACCATAAATTTCTTTACAGATGCGCTTCTTAATAAAGGCGGATAAAAACTCATGTGAAAATGCCAATGGTTGTTTTCATTGCCATCCGTTGGCGCTTGATGAATTCCGCTAGAATACGGGAAAGAAGTATTAAAGATCTTGTCATACGCTTTTGTTAATACCGAAATTGCTTCTCCGTATTGTAACGTTTCCGCTTCTGTCATCTTTAAGATAGTCGCCAAAGGTCTTTTAGGAACAATCATTGCTTCGAAAGGCCAAATAGCCCAAAAAGGAACTAACACAACAAAACCATCATTTTCGAAAATAATACGTTCTTTTTTTTCTAATTCTTGCGCTAAATAATCGCCCAATAAACTACTGTTATTTTTGTTAAAGTAGTTTAATTGTTGCGTGTTTTTCTTATCAACTTCATTTGGTAAAGAAGATTGACTCCATATTTGCCCGTGAGGATGTGGATTACTACAGCCCATTACAGCGCCTTTGTTCTCAAATATTTGAACATAGTTGATGTTTGGGTTTTTAGATAATTCTTTAAATTCTCTTTGCCATGCAAAAACAACTTTCTGAATTTCTGTAGCAGACATGTCTGCCAAACTTTTTGAGTGATCTGGACTAAAACATATTACTTTACAAATACCTGTTTCACTTTGTGCTTTTAAAAGTCCGTCGTTTACGTTAAACGTTGGTGAATCATTTTGTAAAGCAGCAAAATCGTTTGTAAAAACAAAAACGTCTTTATAATCTGGATTTACTTCTCCATTAATTCTTGTGTTTCCAGCACATAAATAACAAGATTCGTCATGTGTTGGTCTTTTTTCATTATTAACTTCTTCATTTTGTCCTTGCCAAGGTCTTTTAGCTCTGTGTGGTGAAACTAAAACCCATTCTCCTGTAAGAATATTAAATCGTTTGTGCGAATAATCTTGTAAATTTGTATTGCTCATTTTTTTGTGTTGTAGTTATTGTTTTACGATATGGGTACCTTCCGAAAGTTCAATAAAATACACTGAACATTCATTATCAAATTCATTTTTATAGGCTTTAGAAGCTGTTTCTGCAAACGCTTTTGCTTCGCTTTTATCAATTAAATTAATGGTACAACCACCAAAGCCACCACCCATCATTCTTGCGCCCAAAACGTGTTTATTTTTCTTTGCTTGTGCAACTAAAAAGTCTAACTCATTGCAACTTACTTTGTATTGATTAGATAAACCTTCGTGAGATTGATAAATTAAAGCACCTAACAATTCTAAATCGTTATCTTCAATTGCTTTTGCTGCTTTTATTGTTCTATTATTTTCTTGAATTATAAACAATGCTTTTTGATAATTAGCTGGCGTAACTTTGTCTACAATAGTTTCTAAATCTGCTTCTGTAGCATCTCTTAACGCTTTTATGTTTAACAATTCAGATACGCCTTCGCAAGCAGAACGTCTGTCGTTATAAGCACTGTCGGATAAACTATGTTTAACGTTGGTGTTTATCAACATTAATTGATGATTTTCGAAGTCAATTTTATAAGGATTCGACGCTACAGTTCTACAATCTAAATGCAATGCATGGTCTTTTATACCAAACATACTTGCATATTGATCCATAATTCCGCAGTTAACACCCACATAATTATGCTCTGCTTTTTGAGATATTAAAATCATTTCATGTTTGGTTAAACCTAAATTAAACAATTCATTTAAACCAAAAACAACACTATTTTCTAGAGCGGCAGAAGAAGACATACCAGCTCCAGCAGGAATATTTCCTTTAAAGATGATATTAAAGTTGCCAATTACTTTGTTTTTATTCTGTATTTCTGCAACAACACCAAAAACATAGTTTTCCCAGCATCCTTCTTTAGAGGGTTTTATTTTATCTAATTCAAATTTTATGGTACTGTCTAAATCTAAAGCGATGGCTGTAGAATAATTAGCATCACTTTTTTGAATAGCAGCAGCAATACCTTTATTTACAGCTGCAGGAAACACAAAACCATCATTATAATCTGTGTGTTCTCCAATAATATTTATTCTTCCAGGAGAAAAAATTAATAGAGGTTCTGTTTTAAATTCTTTGATAAATGTCTCTTTAACATCCTTAATTAGTGTTGTGCTCATAATTTGCCTAGTTAATTGTTAATTATGTTTATTTTCCAAATAATAGAATATTTTTCATTTGGGTTTAATGTTTGTAATCCAATTTTATTATTAAAACTATTAGAAACACCTGTAGTAGGCTCAATGGCAATGGTGTTTAATCTAGGAGGAGTATATGTTTGTAAAAAATTATCAGTACCTGTTGATTGAAAATTTAATTGGTATTTAGGAGTGTTAAATTGAACTTTATCAGAATTTAAACGCCAACAATCATCTAATTTTTTTTTCTCGATATCTAAATTTATCATAGAATTTTTAGCTTCAGAACCAGTAGTAATATTACGATCTCCAATAATTATTTTTTCATTACAATCAAAATATAATGAACTTTCCGCTAAATTATCACTGATAAAATACGGGTGCCAACCTAAAGTAAACGGAAAAGTTTTAGCATCGGTATTTCTTACAGTAACAGATAAATCTACCCCATTATTTGTAAAAGTATAAGTGACTAGAATGGAGTATGTGTACGGAAAACCATCATTTCTAATGTTTTCATTATACTCTAAAATTATTTTTGCACTATCTGTAGATGCTTCTTTTGCAATTACTTTAAATGTTTTATTATAAACAAAACCATGTAGTGCATTTTGTTCTTCTTGCTGATTTTTTTCTAATTGATAATCTTCATTATTAAAAGAATACTTACCATCTTTAATTCTATTTGCAAACGGAAATAAAATAGATGATGCAAACGTAGAGTCGTATGTTAAAGGTGTTAAATCTTGAATAATGGCATTTCCGCCTAAAGTTAATTCTTGCAAGCTAGCTCCTTCATTTAGGTAAATCTTACCAAAAACCGTGTTTTTAGCATTTTTTACTTCTAAAATAGTACTTTCTGTATTATGGTTTATAGTATACAATGTGTTGTTATATTGAGTTTCGAATAATTAATTTATTCAGATTTTCTATTTTACCCTGTTCCTTGTTCAAAATCATTTTAGCTAATCTTTTCCCCATTTCATTAAAATCTGTAGTAATGGTTGTAATGCCTCCTTCAACAATTTCTTTTAATAGTGTGTCATTATAAGAAATTACGCCAATATCATTGACTAAAGTCATATTCTGACTCTTCATTTTCTTTATAATTCTTAGCAAGCTTTTATCATCAAGTAAAACGTAGAGTTCTCCTTTTATAAGAGGTTCTTCTTTTACGTTGCTTAAAATTTCGAAAGGTATTAGGTTTTGTTTGCAGAATCGAATAAACCCTTTAAGTAAGCCTTTAGGTTGTTTTTCTTCAGAAAAGATAAGATTAATTTTGTGGTATTTTAAAATTAACTCTGAAGCTTTATTTAGGTTTTCATAGATAACTTTTTCAAAATTTTGATAGATAGATGGGTAGGCCATCAAATCTTCAGGCACTTGATCTAAAATATAAACTTTATCATCTGGTAATAATTGAATGCTCTTGCCAGTGTTTTCTAAATTAGCAGGCATAATTACATAATAATTATAACCACCGGCATTGTCTTTTATTAGTTTTTTAAAAATAGTTTTATTAAAATGATGAAAGAAAATATCTACCTGAATTGTATCGTTTAAATTTTCTAAAAAAGAATTATACAGGTCTTCTTTAAATGAATTTAACTCATCAAAAAGTAAAAATATTTTTTGATGCACATTAATGTCTTCACTTAAAACATAATAACCTTTACCTACAATAGATTCTATGATGCCTCTATGCTTTAATTCATTAAAGGCCATTAAAACGGTATCTCTAGAAAGCTTATTGTTATTTTTAATGGTATTAATAGAAGGCACTTGATCTCCTTTTTTTAATAAACCATTTTCTATAGCATTTTCTATAGCATTAATGATTTGCTTGTATTTTGGGATCCCTATTTTTTTTTTAATTTCTACCATAATTAATTACAAATATATGTTTTTTTAATTAAAAAACCTGCTAGACCCTACTAGTTTGGTAAAAATGTACTGAGAGACACATTTCTTTAGGCTTACAGATACATTTTCTGAAATGTATATACATATATTTGATTTTTATATATAATTAACTAAAACAAAAATAATAATTATGAAAGCAGGTTTTGAAATGTGGGACTATATAGTCTTCATTGCGTATGCCATTTTAATTTTAGGTGTAGGTTTATGGGTTTCTCGAGATAAAAAAGGACATCAAAAAAATGCAGAAGACTACTTCTTGGCAAGTAAGTCTTTACCTTGGTGGGCAATTGGTACTTCTTTAATTGCAGCCAATATTTCTGCAGAACAATTTATAGGAATGTCTGGTTCTGGTTTTGCACTAGGTATTGCAATTGCTTCTTATGAATGGATGGCAGCTTTAACATTAATCATTGTGGGTAAATATTTCTTACCTATTTTTATTGAAAAAGGATTGTATACCATTCCAGAATTTGTTGAAAAACGTTTTTCTACCAACCTTAAAACCATTTTAGCTGTATTTTGGTTAGGTTTATACATATTTGTTAATCTTGCTTCTGTTTTATATTTAGGAGGTTTGGCTATTGAAACCATTATGGGAGTAGATATGATGTATGCGATTATTGGTTTAGCGTTATTTGCAGCTGCATACTCTTTGTATGGTGGTTTGTCTGCAGTAGCTTGGACAGATGTTATACAAGTAGTTTTTCTAGTATTAGGTGGTTTGGTTACTACTTATTTAGCTTTAAATACGGTTTCTGGAGGAGAAGGAATGTTAGCTGGTTTTTCTAAAGTATTGGATGCGGCACCAGAAAAATTTCATATGATATTGGATGAATCTAATGATAACTATGTAAACTTACCTGGTATTTGGGTATTAGTTGGTGGTTTATGGGTTGCCAACTTGTACTATTGGGGATTCAACCAATATATTATTCAAAGAACTTTAGCCGCTAAATCTTTAAAAGAATCTCAAAAAGGGATTTTATTAGCAGCGTTTTTAAAATTGATTATTCCTTTAATTGTTGTAATTCCTGGTATTGCAGCGTATGTAATGGTAAACGATCCAGCTATTATGGCTAATTTAGGAGAAGCAGGTATGTTAAATGTGCCTTCTGCCGGACAAGCTGATAAAGCATATCCTTGGTTACTACAATTTTTACCTACAGGTCTTAAAGGTGTTGCTTTTGCTGCTTTAGCAGCTGCAATTGTTTCTTCTTTAGCTTCGATGTTGAATTCTACATCTACCATTTTTACAATGGATATTTACAAGCAATACATCAACAAAAATGCAGATGATAAAACAACGGTAAATGTGGGAAGAATTTCTGCTGCAGTTGCTTTAATAATTGCTGTTATTGTAGCGCCACTTTTAGGAGGAATTGATCAAGCATTTCAATTTATTCAAGAATACACAGGTATTGTAAGTCCAGGTATTTTAGCTGTATTTATCTTAGGTTTGTTTTATAAGAAAACAACTAATAATGCAGCAATTTGGGGAGCTATTTTATCTATTCCAATTGCATTAGCATTGAAATTTATTCCAATAGCAGTATTTGAGCCTTGGATGCATCAAATGGGTATTACAGCTGTCTTAACGCTTATTATCATTATGGTTATGAGTAATATTCAAAACAAAGGGAAAGATGATTCTAAAGGAATTGATTTTGGAACAGATTTATTTAAAACAACTCCGTTGTTTAACTTAGGTTCTATTGCCGTTTGTATTTTAGTAACTGTACTATATTGTTTATTTTGGTAGGAATTACCAAATAGTTTATATAAAAAATCGTCTAAAGAAATTTAGACGATTTTTTCTTACCCAATTTTTTAGGTTTTAGAATTGATGGCTTGTTAAGAAAATAAGACACTGAAAGATGTTCAGTGTGACAAGGTTGAATTCTTTTATTCAGTAATTTTTATGCTCTTAACTTTTTTTAAGTGCTATTTCTTCAAAATCTTCACTTTTTTCTGCAGAGTCAAACAAATACTGTGCTGCTGCTGGAGGCGTTGTTAATTTTCGTTTTGTTAAATCTATCCAAGCTCCATATACTTTTATAATTGCAGATAGTTGGCCAGCTTCATTAAAAACCTGGTGCGTAATTTTCCAACGTTCTCCGTTTTTAGATAAGCCGGAAAGCTTAAAATCTACAGAGATATTTTCGCCTAAATGAATTTCTTTTCTAAAAGAAGTTTCTTCTGTAAATAAAATAGGACCAAGGTTGTGTTTTGTAAATTCTTCTATAGAGAAATTTTGATCTCTAAAATATCGTACTCTTACTTCTGCAGCATAATCATTATATGCTGTGTGACGCATGTGTCTGTTTGGGTCAAAGTCAGACCATTTTGTGTGAAATGTTACTTTAAAACTCATGTTAGCTTTTTTTTGAAACAAAAAACCTGATAACATTAGACAATATTATCAGGCCTATTATTATTTTATATTTTGTAATTAATGTTTTATAATTTCGTTTTTTGTATTCATTTTTAATTCACTTAAAACGTTAATTGCTTCAAAAACATATACATCTTTAGATAAGTTTTTATGCCATGCCAATCGTTTATCTGCTAGTGCTGTATCCTTTTTAATTAATGAAAGTTCGTAGGCAGGAGAGTTAAATGTTAAATCTGATTTATAATCAAAAACAGATTTGAATTTCTCTGCATCTTTTTCATTGGCTACATTGGTATCTTCAAATTGTTTGTAGTTTAGAGAGTAAGAATTGTCATCTTGCTTTTGCTTTAACCATTTTGCATATTCGTTTATCAACTTAAATTTAGAATCTGTAGCAATTCTTTGTTTGCTGTTATTAACAACATCATTAAAATTTTGGTACGAATTTGTTTGCACATAATCTGCTTGTTTTACTTTGTCCCAAACCAATGCTCCATCTAAATCTCTTTCGCCAAATTTCATATAACTATATCTGTCTGGCATTGCAATGTCTGAATATACACCTTCAATTTGCGTAGAACCACCATTAACTCTATAGAATTTTTGAATGGTCATTTTTAGAGCACCTAAATCTTTATCGTATTTTGTAAATTGATTAATAGGTAATACGCTTTGTACAGTTCCTTTACCATACGTTTGGTTACCGCCCATAATTACCGCTCTTTTATAATCTTGCATTGCTGCTGCAAAAATTTCTGAAGCTGAGGCAGAAAACTCATTTACAAGAACAACTACTGCTCCTTCCCATTGAATTTTAGGATCAATATCTTTTTTAATAATTGGATCTTCTCCTCTATATTTTACCTGTACAATTGGGCCTTCATTAATAAATAAGCCACTAATTTCAATGGCTGTTTTTAAAGAACCTCCTCCATTATTTCTTAAATCTACAATTAAGCCAGTAACACCTTCGCTTTTTAAGCGTTCTATTTCTTGCTCCATATCTTTTGCAGAATCTCTATAACTTTCCTCATTAAAATCGATATAGAACTTAGGTAAATCTATAATTCCGAATTTTTTACCATCTTTTTCTACAATACTAGATTTTACAAAAGTTTCTTCTAACTCTACAACATCTCTAATAATAGAAATTATTTTAGTTGTACCGTCTAATTTTTTCTTAACGGTTAATCTAGCTTCAGTACCTTTTTTTCCTTTTATAAATTTTATAGCATCGTCTAAACGCATCCCTACAATATCTAAAGGTTCTTCGTCTCCTTGGGCAATTTCTAAAATAATATCACCAGGTTCTAAACTTCCTTCTTTCCATGCAGGTCCTCCAGAAACCAATTCAAAAATTTCGGTATAAATTCCTTTTTTTACTAAACGAGCTCCAATCCCTTCTAGTTTCCCAGACATATCTTGGTCAAAACGCTCTTTTATACTTGGCGCCATATAGGTTGTGTGCGGGTCAAAAGCACCAACAACACTGTTTAAAAAAGTAGAAAACCAGTCTTCATGTTCTAATTCTTCAATTCTAACATACAATTCATCCATGTTTTTTAAAACTTCTGCACGTGCTTCTTTTTCTAATTCATCAAAGCTTTTCGTTTTGTGATTTTTATCTTTAAGTACGTCAGCTTTTTGTTTCTCTAATTTGTCTTGAACTCTAATTAGAGTGCTTAACTTTAGTTGCTTACGCCAGTAGTCTATTAATTCGTTTTCATTTTTAGCAAAAGGAAGTTCTTCATAATTTACATCAATGGTTTCCGTTTTGTTAAAGTTAAATGGATGTTTTAACAAATCACCATAATACGATTTTGCATTTTTAATTTTATCAGTAAATCGTTCATAAACCAAATTGTAGAAAGAGATATCTTCTTTTAAAAGTTGATTATCGATTTCATATTTGAATTTAGAAAAATCTTTCATATCCTTTTGGGTGAAATATCTTTTACTTGGGTCTAAACCATCAATGAATTCTGTATACACATATTCAGAAAAATCATCATTCATATCTTTTACAACAAAATGACTTCTTGTTAGAATATTTCTAAGAATGTATACTAATATTTTATCTTTTTCAGGATCTGAACTTTTGTCGCTATTAGCAGCTTGGGCTTGCAAGCTAGTTGCAAATAGAAGTATTGCTAATAAAAATGTAGTGATTTTATATTCTGTCTTCATATTTTCTTATGTCGTTGTTTTATTTCTAAAATTACTCCTTGTGCTTTGCTAAACTACTAAAATAATGCCAAAATTATTTAGAGTGTAAGGGGCTTATTTGTTTATTGTTTAAGTACTAAACATTGTTTTGTTCTTTCAATGTATCCTTTTAAACCTAAAGAATAACTTTTTCTTATACAATATTACGCAAAAAAGTGAAATTGTATTCTTTACAAAATGTTAAAAAGGAATCGTATAAAATCAATTATATTTGCTTAAAATAATTCAAAATCTAAAGTTCAATAATTAAATTGAAAACTACCTTTAATTTTGAGTTATAAATTTAGAACTTTAAACGACTATGATGCAAAACAAACCTTTAATTTTAATTACGAATGATGATGGAATTACAGCTCCTGGTTTAAGAGCTTTAATTAATATAATGAATAAAATTGGTGAGGTTGTTGTGGTTGCTCCTGATAGTCCGCAGAGCGGAATGGGGCACGCTATTACAGTTGATAATGTTTTAACGTGTAATGCGATAACTATAGATGATGGTCCGCAATTAGAATACACCTGTTCTGGTACGCCTGCAGATTGTGTAAAAATGGCGGTAAATGAAATTTTAAATAGAAAACCAGATTTATGTGTTTCTGGTATAAATCATGGTTCTAATGCCTCTATTAGTGTTATTTATTCTGGTACTATGAGTGCTGCAATAGAAGCAGGAATAGAAGGGATACCTGCCATTGGTTTTTCATTATTAGATTTTAAATGGCATGCAGATTTTAAACCATCGGAAGAGTTTATAAAAAATATTACATTAAATGCGTTGCTAAACGGAATTCCGGAAGGCATTGTTTTAAACGTAAATATTCCGAAGTTAAAAAAGGAAGAAATAAAGGGCGTTAAAATTTGTAGACAAGCAAATGGGTATTGGAAAGAAATTTTTGATAAACGAAAAAATCCAATGGGAAAAGAATACTATTGGCTTTCTGGTGAGTTTATAAATAAAGACAAAGGGCAAGATACAGATCTTTATGCATTAGAAAATGGCTACGTTTCGGTTGTTCCTGTTCAGTTTGATATGACGGCACATCACATGATTCAAAAATTAAACGCTTGGGAACTGTAAAAAAACATATTTTAATAGGCGTATTGGTTTCATTATTTGCCACTTTTGGAGGTATATTTTTATATTTAGAATATATTTCGAAATTTGGTTTTTACGAAACTATCGATTTAATCAAAGAAGGAGAATTGTACGGTAAAGTATTGTCTTTAGCTGCAATGCCTAATTTATTTGTATTCTTTATTTTTATCAAAAAGAAACAAGACAACAAAGCAAAAGGAGTTTTATTGGCAACTATTTTAATTGCACTGACAACTTTAGTTTTAAAGTTTTTTTAACAGAGATAATGTCTCCTCGAGCACAGTCGAGAGGTTTAATAAGGTCTCGACTGCGCTCTAGTAAACAAGTAAAAACTTATGAAATATTATATAATTGCAGGAGAAGCTTCTGGAGATTTACATGGTTCTAATCTAATGAAAGCATTGTATAGAGAAGATGCAAATGCAGACATTCGTTTTTGGGGTGGAGATTTAATGCAAAATGTTGGCGGAACTTTGGTAAGTCATTATAAAGAAAGAGCTTTTATGGGCTTTTTTGAAGTTATAATGAACCTTTCTAAAGTATTGGGTTTTATTAAATTTTGTAAAAAAGACATTGCTCAATTTAAACCAGATGTACTTATTTTGATTGATAACTCTGGGTTTAATTTACGCGTTGCAAAATGGGCAAAAGAGCAAGGTTTTAAAACCAATTATTATATTTCTCCGCAAGTTTGGGCAAGTAGAGCAAGCAGAGTAAAAGATATTAAAAGAGATATCGATAAAATGTTTGTAATTCTTCCTTTTGAAAAGGAGTTTTATAAAAAATACGACTATAATGTAACCTTTGTTGGGCATCCTTTAATTGACGGAATTGCAGGTAGAAAACAAGTAAAAGAAGCCGCTTTTAGAAAAGAATACAACCTAACTGATAAACCAATTATTGCCTTGTTACCTGGAAGTAGAAAGCAAGAAATTACTAAAATGCTTTCTGTAATGCTGTCTTTAATTAATGATTTTTCTGAATATCAGTTTGTAATTGGAGGTGCTCCTAGTCAAGATTTTAGTTTTTATCAAAGTATTATTGGTGATAGAAAAGTAAGTTTTATCAACAATAAAACATACGATTTGTTAAGTGTTTCTTATGCAGCAATTGTTGGGTCTGGTACAGCAACTTTAGAAACTGCTTTGTTTAAAGTACCACAAGTAGTTTGTTATAAAGGAGGAAACATTTCTTATCAAATTGCGAAAAGAATTATCACTTTAAAATTTATTTCTTTGGTGAATTTAATTATGGATAAAGAGGTGGTAAAAGAATTAATTCAGGATGATTTTAATAAGAAGAATTTAAAAACCGAATTGACTAAGATTTTAGATGATACCTATCGAGAAAAACTATTTTTAGAATACTTTGAATTAGAGAAAAAATTAGGTGGAAAAGGAGCTTCAGAAAAAGTGGCGAAACAAATTGTAAGTGATTTAAAATAAGAAGGTAATTAGTTTTAAGTTTCATGAATTATAATAATAAAAAGTTTAAAGTTGTTCAAAACGTTGATAATGGAGAAACTTCAAAAGAAACTATTTTTACATACAAGTAAAAAGGTGCTATTTTAACGTCTGAATATAAAGGCGGACAAATAGTTAAAGGTCATTTAATAGGTCTTGTAGATGAGTATGGAAATATAGAAATGCGTTATCACCAAGTGAATCTTAAAGGAGAATTAATGACAGGTATTTGTTACTCTAAACCTGAAATTGCTGCTAATGGAAAAATTACTCTTTATGAAAATTGGACATGGACTTCTGGTGATAAAACAAGTGGAACTTCTGTTTTAGAAGAAGTTTAATTATAATACAAATGATAGGTAAAAGAATATTTAATATGAAGAAATGGAGTTTTTTAATAGTTGTAATTTCTTTATTATTAAGTTCTTGCTCATCCACTAAAACGGTTGTTAAAAAGACACAAAAACCAATTACTAAGGCGGATAAAATAGTAGCAAATGCCTTAGAATATAAAGGTGTTCGTTACAAATTTGGAGGTACTACCAATAGAGGTATGGATTGCTCTGGAGTGATATATGTTGCCTTTGGAAGCGAAAACGTACAATTGCCAAGAATCTCTAGAGATATGGCAAAAAGAGGTCATAAAATTGCTGTTAGTAAAGTTAAAAAAGGTGATTTACTATTCTTTAAAACTAGTAAAAACAGACGAGGAAATATCAATCATGTTGGCTTGGTGGTTTCCCATTCAAAAGGACAAATTAAGTTTGTACACGCCACTACTTCTAGAGGTGTAATTGTTTCTACACTATCAGAAAAATACTGGAAAAATGCCTTCGTAAAAGCAACAACAATCTTGTAATTAATAGTTAACTTTTTTTTTAGTAACTTTAACTTGCTATGAAAAGGTTGTACAATTACATACCCTTGCACTTTGTTGTGCTTGTAATTATTGGAATTTGTTTCCAGTTTTTTACCCAATTTTGGACTTTTAGTTTTCTTAGAACCACGATTTTTTTGTTAGGTTTAACTGTTTTATTCTTTCTGATAAAACATAAGGTTTTAAGAACATGTACTGCTTTTATTTTATTCTTTGGTATCGGTGTTTCGGCTGTTTATGTGAGTGATGAAAGAAATTATGATTCATATTATCAACATCATTTAAAAGATAATTCTAAGGTTGTTTTACAGATTCATAAAATATTAAAACCTGGGAATTATTACCAAAAATATGAGGCTGTAATTGTTCAGGTTGATGATTTGAAAACTACAGGAACAGTACTTCTAAATGTTAAGAATGATAGTAGTGCAAATTCGTTACAAATTGATGATCAGTTATTCTTAAAACCTACTTTAAAAGAGCTAATTCCGCCTTTAAATCCGCATCAATTTAATTATAAGTCTTATTTAGCAAAACAAGGTATTCATCATCAATTATTTGTGGAAGAAAATCAATTTTTAAAGATGGATTCTACGGCTAATACCTTATTTGGATTGTCGGCTATTTTTAGAAATCAAATTCAGGAGGCGTTAGAAAAATACCATTTTAAACCAAACGAATTAGCGGTCATAAATGCACTGTTATTAGGTCAGCGACAAGACATTTCTAAAGAATTAATTGTAGATTATCAACGAGCAGGAGCTATCCATATTTTAGCTGTTTCGGGTTTACATATTGGTATATTACTACTCATTTTATCCTTTATTTTTAAACCCTTAGAAAGAATTAAATATGGTAATTTTTTAAAAACCACCCTTATTGTTTTACTCCTTTGGATGTTTGCTTTTATTGCGGGGCTTTCGGCGTCGGTAGTTAGAGCCGTAACCATGTTTACTTTTTTAGCAATCGGTTTGTCTTTTAGAAGGAAAAAGGTAATTGAGTTTTCATTTATTTCGTCCCTATTTTTTTTACTACTAATAAAACCAATGTTTCTGTTCGATGTTGGTTTTCAATTAAGTTATTTAGCCGTTTTCGGTATACTTTGGGTTCAGCCAAAGTTGTATAAAATTTACAAACCAAGATATATACTTGACAAGAAGGTTTGGCAATTGTTCACCGTTTCAATAGCCGCTCAAATAGGAATTTTGCCTTTGAGTATATATTATTTTCAACAATTTCCAGGATTATTTTTAGCTTCGAATCTTGTGATTATTCCTTTTTTAGGGGCTATTTTAATTGGAGGGATTTTAGTTATTATTGGAGCACTTTTAAATATTTTACCTCAGGTTTTAGCAAATATCTATGGAGTTATTATTTCTTGGATGAATGGTTTTGTAAGTTGGGTTTCTCATCAAGAAGAATTCTTATTTAAGGAAATTTCCATTTCATTTATTACTATGTTGTTTTGGTACTTACTTCTCTTTTTAGGAGTTTCTTTTTTTATCAAAAAATCACCTAAAAGTCTGATTTACTTTTTAGTTTCAATACTATTTCTACAAACTATTTTTCTTATTGAATCGAAAGAAAATAAATCGAAAGAAGAATTGATTGTATTTCATAAAAGTAGGTTTTCTGTGATTGGAAAGAGAGTAGGAGAACAACTCTTTTTACAACACAACTTAGATAGTATTCGCTTAAAAAATGAAAATAGTATTAAAACATATAGAGTTGCAGAAGGTATTGATGAGGTTAAAGAATTCAATTTTAAGAACTTCCTCCAATTTTCTAAAAAAGATATTTTACTGATTGATAGTTTGGGTGTTTATACCATTTCCGGAATGGTAAATCCAATTGTAGTGTTGCAATATTCGCCAAAAATAAATTTATCAAGATTGATAAAAACAATAAAACCATCACAAATTATTGCAGATGGTTCTAATTATAAGAGTAGTGTTATCCTTTGGGAAGAGACTTGTTTAAAATATCAAATTCCATTTCATTATACAGGTCAAAACGGAGCGTTTATTGTGAAGTAAACCTCCTGCAAGGTTTCAGAAACCTTGTAGGTGTATAATCTACAATAGTATTATACCAAATGAATTTTAAAATGATTGATGATAAATTTAAATTATTTTTTCTTAATAAGAGATAGAAAATCTAATCATAGCCATAGCTACGATTCTATTTTATATTGAATTAGTAAGGAAAAAGAAATGAATTTAATCAGTCATTTTGATGTTTATTTGGTATTATTTTAAATTACTTTTAAAATTGTTATCAAAGTCTTCCCATTTTTTAGTTTTGTATAGTTCTTCAGAAAAAAAGACCAATACTTTTTCCATGATTTCTTTGTCTAAATAACCAGGAATTTTATCTAATAATTTTACATCTTCCGACAAAAATAGCGTGGTAGGATACGACAATTTACCATCCATTAAAGAAGCTGCAAGTTGGTGATAACCTCGTCTACCTTCTTTTTGAAATTTAAATGTATGATCATTAAAAATGATATCTTCTTTACCCTCACCATCTAGTTTAACGGCATAAAAGTTTTTATTGATATAATTGCCAATTGTTTTATTAGAATAGGTATTTAAATCCATTTTTTTACAATAGCCACACCAATCTGTATAGATATCAACTAAAATAGGTTTTGGATTCTCTTTGTTTAGTTCAATAGCCTCTTCAAAACCAAGCCATTTAATATTTTCTTGAGCGTTTGTATTTAAATAAAATAGAGAAATAGCAATAAGTAATATTCGTTTTTTCATGAATACTGAGTCGTTATAATTTTGTTGAATTTACAAAAATAAGTGATTGTCTAAAAAGTATTGAATCTTGTCATACTGAACTTGTTTCAGTCTCTAAATTAACTGAATTTAATAACTCACACAAGAATCTGAAATAAATTCAGATTGACAGAAAAACTTACTTTTTAGACAACCATTTTCTCCATTTACTTTACACCGTGCATTAGTTTCTTTAATAATGGTGTTAAACTCATTACTAAAACACCAGCAATGATAGGTACAAAAGTAAAAATTAAAAAGAAAGTACTCATAGAGTATTCTGTAGTTATTTTATCAATCATTCCTCCCATCAATCCAGCTAATTTATTTCCCATACCAACTGCAATATACCAAAGACCAAACATCATTGCAATCATTTTTCCTGGTACTAATTTAGATACGTAAGACAAACCTACCGGAGATAAACTTAATTCACCTAAAGTGTGAAGTAAATATGCTAAAATAAGCCAAATAACACTTACAGAAGCCGTTTTTGCTCCTTGAGGAATACTTGCTGATCCATAAGCTAAAACTAAAAACCCTAATCCTAATAATATCAATCCGATACCAAATTTTACGGTTGCTGGTGGATTGTATTTACTTTCCCATATTTTAGAAAATAAGGGCGCAAATGTTATAATAAAGAATGAATTTAAGATACCAAACCAAGAAGCAGGTATTTCCGTAGAAACTTCACTAAACTGGTTTTTTAACATGATGATTACGATAACCCATATTATTGCAAAACTGATTCCTAAGAAAAGATTAGATAATGCATATTTTTTAAAAGTAATTTTAAATAAACTAAATAAAACATACGTAATAATAATTAAAGGAACAATCGTAAGTAGTGTATTTGCTATTCTAAAAATATTTGCAGCGCTACCTTCTAATACTCTATTGGTATAATCTTTAGCAAAAATAGTCATAGAACCACCCGCTTGCTCAAATGCTGCCCAAAAGAAAATAGTAAAAAATGCTAAAATACCAACAACAATATATCTGTCTCTCTGTACATTGCTTGGTACGTCGTCATAACTTTTTTCTTCTTTGTTAGCAACTGCATCAGATAAATCAACAGCTTTACTAGGCTTTGTACCAACATTACCAAAAATGCTTTGCGCAAAATAGAATTGTAACATTCCGAAAAACATAAAAATACCAGCTAAACCAAAACCAAAATGCCAGCCATAAGTTTCACCTACATAACCACAAAGCATAATACCTAAAAAAGCACCAGCATTTACACCCATATAAAAAATAGTAAATGCACCATCTTTTTTTTCTTGAGCGTTTTTATAAACACCATTAATAATTGAAGTAATATTAGGTTTAAAGAAACCATTTCCTGCAATTAATAAACCAATACCAACATATAATGCCCAAGGAGTATCAAATGCCATAGACGCATGCCCAAGTGTCATTAATAAAGCACCTATAACAACTGCGTTTCTATAGCCTAAAAATCTATCGGCTAAAATACCTCCAATAATAGGAGTAAAGTATACTAACATGGTATAAGTACCGTATAGACTTAAAGCTTCTTCACGACTCCAAGCCCAACCACCATCGGTTAATGATGAAATTAAAAAAATAACTAATAATGCACGCATTCCATAGTATGAAAAACGTTCCCACATTTCTGTGAAAAATAAAATAAATAAACCTGCTGGGTGTCCTAGCAATAATTTATTGTTCATTTCTGAACCTTCAAATCTGTATTTAGCGGTATTCATGTAAAAAAGTTAAAATTAATTTATAAAATAAAAGCCTCATAATTGAATTTATGAGGCTTTTAATTTGTTTGTTATTAGTCTGCTAATTCAAAGCCTTCAGTTTCTTCGTTCTTGGTACTTATTCTATCTTCGGCACCGTGTGTTAACCTCTTTAGTGGTTTTAGAATTGCTATAAGTAGTAAACCAAAAATTGTACAAGTTATTGCAATTCCGGTAAAGACTTCAAAGTCTCCTGCGTTTTCAGAAAGACCTCCAATAAAACCAGCAACTTTGTTCCCTAAACCTGTTGCAGCAAAATAAGCCCCCATCATTAAGGAAGCATATTTTAATGGCGCTAGTTTTGTTATAAAAGACAATGCTACAGGAGAAGCACATAGCTCTCCAATAGTATGAAAAAGATATGCTAATATTAACCATATCATTGCAGATTTTTCTGCTACTTCATCACCATTCATTACAACTTCAGAAGCAGCTTTACTCATAAAGAAAAAACCAAAAGCCATAATAATTACACCTATTGCCATCTTAAATAAAGAAGATGATTCTTTTCCTTTATTTTTCCATTTATGCCAAAAAGCACCAACAGCGGTTCCTAAAACAATTATAAAAAATGCATTTACAGATTGAAAAACAGCTGCAGGAATTTCATTTCCAATAAGAGGTAAAGAAAATGATAACATTCTATTTGTTTTTTGTTCTGTATATAAACTCATTAATCCTCCGGCTTGTTCAAAAGCACCCCAAAAAACAATAATAATTAAGAAAGATAAAAACATTACTAACATTCTATCCTTTTCAATTTTACTTAAAGGTTTTTTTAATAAGTCTTTGTTAGGTGAATCGTCATTACCAATAAAGTTACCAACTGTACCTAAATATTTTGTACCAAACATATATACAATTTGACCTAGTGCCATACCTATACCAGCTAAACCAAAACCATAATGCCATCCATATTTAGCGGCTACTGCACCTACTAATATTGCTCCTAAAAAAGCACCTAAATTAATTCCGATATAGAATACATAAAAACCTTTATCTCTTCTGTCGTCTCCTTGTTTGTATAAACCACCAACCATTGTAGAGATATTTGGTTTTAAGAAACCAACACCAATAACAATAAAAATAAGACCTGTAAAAAAGGCCCATTGTGCATTAATAGCTAAAATTCCATGACCTATACATAGTAAAACTCCACCGACCATTACAGCCTTTTTTTGACCAATAAATTTATCTGCAATCCAACCTCCAGGAATAGATGTTAAGTAAACAAACATGGTATAAGTTCCGTAAAAAGATAGAGTTTCTCCATTAGACCAACCAAAACCAGATTGTGGATCTCCCATTATAATTGGAGCAGCAAGATATAAGGTTAAAATTGCTCGCATTCCATAATAAGAAAAACGTTCCCACATTTCAACAAAAAATAATACATACAACCCTACAGGATGTCCAAATAATTCTTTTTCGTGTGGTTTTTTTATTAAATTACTCATAAGTTTATTCTTTTATTTAGTTGATTCTGTATTTAAATTTTCGTCGATAAAGTTAGTCATTTTTGTGTACAAATTTAAACGTGTATTTCTTCCTCTATAAATTCCGTGTGTTCTGTCTGGTACAATAAACATATCGAATTGTTTATTTGCTTCAATTAAAGAATTTATCATTCTATAAGAATTTTGTACATGTACATTATCATCTCCAGTTCCATGAACTAAAAGGTAGTTCCCTTTTAATTTATCTGCATAGTTAAATGGAGAATTATCATCATAACCACTTGGGTTTTCTTGTGGAGTTTGCATGTAGCGTTCTGTGTACACAGAATCGTAAAAACGCCAAGAAGTAACAGGTGCAACGGCAATTGCTGTGGTAAAAATGTCATTTCCTTTTAAAATACAGTTTGTACTCATAAAACCACCAAAAGACCAACCCCAAATACCAACGTTATTTTTGTCGATATAAGATCGTTCCACTAATTTTTTAGCTGCTGCTATTTGATCTTCAACTTCATATTTACCCAATTCCTTTTGAGTAACCTTTTTAAAATCTGCACCTTTAAAACCAGTTCCGCGTCCATCAATACAAACCACAATAATTCCTTTTTGCGCTAACATATTGTGCCAGTAATCATTGCTTCCGTTCCAAGTATTTCCAACTTGTTGAGAACCTGGGCCAGAATATTGAAACATTAACAAAGGATATTTTTTGTGTTCATCAAAATCTAAAGGTTTCACCATCCACATATTTAAATCGTTTCCGTTAATATTAATGGTAGAAAACTCTTTCGGACTCATTTTATAGGTTGATAATCTTTCTTTTAAAGCATCATTATTTTTAATCACCTTTAACATTTTTCCTTTACTATTATATAAAGAATAAATAGGAGGTGTTTCTGCCGATGAATACGTGTTGATAAAAAAGTTTAGATTTTTACTGAAAGAAGCAGTGTTTTGTCCATCTTTATTACTCAACAATTCTTTACGCTTTCCATTTAAGTTGATAGAGTAAACCCCTCTATTAATAGAACCGTTTTCTACAGATTGATAATAAATAGTTTTCTTACTTTCATTAAAACCATAGTAGTTGGTTACTTCCCAATTTCCATTTGTAATTTGATTGATTAATTTTCCGTTAAAATCATAATGATAAATATGATTGTAACCATCTTTTTCGCTAGTCCAAATAAAACTGTTATCAGCTAAAAAAGTAAGGTTGTCGGTAATATCTATATATGCTTTGTCTGTTTCATTTAATAATAAAGTAGCAGTAGCATTTTGAGTACTTACTTTATATAAGTTTAAGTTATTCTGATGACGATTTAAAGTAGTTGCGACTAAAACATCAGTATCATTAGACCATTTAATTCTAGGAATATATTCATAATCTCCTAAAGTAATTTTCTTTGTATTTTTAGAAGAAAGCGTATACATGTGTAAAGTAACATCTGCATTTTTCTCTCCGGCTTTTGGATATTTAAAAACTTGTTGTGTTGGGTATAATTCAGTACCAACAACATCCATAGAAAAAGTAGGAACATTGGTTTCATCAAAACGTAAATACGCCAAATGAGTTCCGGTTTTATTCCATTCAAAAGCTCTTACAAAAGCAAATTCTTCTTCATACACCCAATCTGTAATTCCGTTGATGATTTCATTTATTTTACCATCCGTAGTAACTTGAGTAATTTTGTTTGAAGCCACGTTTTTAATGAAAATGTTATTGTCTTTAGCATACGCTACATTTTTATTATCCGGAGAAAAAACAGGTTCTTGAATTGCCTCACCAATTAAAGTCAATTCTTTAGAAGCAATATCATAAGCATAATACGTTCCTTTTTTAGAGTGACGATAAATTTGCTGGAAGTTGGTTCCTAATATTAGTTTGGTTTCATCATTATTAAAACTATAAGAAGAGAAACTATTTAACCCTTTTAAATCGGCACTATTTACAATTGTTTCAACTTTTTCTAAAGTTTTGTAACTGTATTTATCCACAGTTACCGATCTAGATGACCTATTAAAATCTAAAACAGCATAATAATCGCCATTCATAGAATTTAAAGAATTCATTCTTTCTGCAGAAAATGTTCCGTTCCAGATTTCTTCTAATGTTATGTTTTTTTTGTTTGATGTTTTATTTGCATTTGTTTGTGCAAATGTTATACAGTTAATTAATAGTAAAATAACTGTAAGGGAGACTCCTTTTCTCATTGTAGACCTTGTATTTGATAAAAGTTTGCCAAGTTTACGCAAAAATCCATAAAAAATATCTTAAAAATCCATAAATGTTGATTATCTATTAATGTTTTAACAGTTTGACTTATCTTTGTTGTTGATAGTTTTATACACAAATTAATGAGCAAACTTATTTCTGGTTTTTCTAAGTTAACGAAAGATGAAAAAATTACTTGGTTAACAGAGCATTATTTCCATAATCATACCAAAACTAAAGATATAATTAAACAGTATTGGAATGATAATGATGATTTACAGCAATTACATGATGATTTTATAGAAAATACAATTTCTAATTTTTACATGCCTTTTGGTATTGCACCAAATTTTGTAATTAATGATAGAACTTATGTAATTCCTATGGTAGTCGAAGAAAGTTCTGTGGTAGCAGCAGCTTCTTTAGTTGGTAAATTTTGGAGCAAAAGAGGAGGGTTTAAAACAAGGGTAATCGGTACCACAAAAATTGGGCAAGTCCATTTTATGTATGCCGGAGACAAAACGAATCTTGAAGATTACTTTAATAAAAATAAAACGGAATTATTTGCAGCAACGGCTTCCATCACTAAAAATATGGATAAACGTGGCGGTGGAATTTTAGATATAAAATTAGTTGATAAAACTGATAAATTAGAAAACTATTACCAACTACACGCAACCTTTGAAACCAAAGATTCAATGGGCGCAAACTTTATAAATTCCTGTTTAGAAGCCATTGCTAAAAAGTTTGAAAAAGACGACATAGAAATTGTAATGAGTATTCTTTCTAACTATGTTCCTGAGTGTTTGGTTAGGGCAGAAGTGAGTTGTAAGATAGAAGAATTAGGTGGTGAAAATCCTCAGAGATTTGCAGAGAAGTTTTACCAAGCAGTAAAAATTGCAGAAATAGAGCCTTATAGAGCGGTTACGCATAATAAGGGAATTATGAATGGAATTGATGCCGTTGTTTTGGCAACCGGTAACGATTTTAGAGCGGTAGAAGCTGGAGCTCATGCTTACGCATCAAGATCTGGACAATATGCAAGTTTATCTCATTGTACTATTGATAATGGGGTTTTTAAATTTTGGATTGATATTCCGTTAGCTTTAGGAACCGTTGGTGGCTTAACAGGTTTACATCCTTTGGCAAAGTTATCTTTAGAAATGTTGCAAAAACCATCTGCCAGAACCTTAATGCAAATTATGGCAGCAGCAGGTTTGGCTCAGAATTTTGCAGCTTTAAGAGCATTAACTACTAAGGGAATTCAGCACGGACACATGAAAATGCATTTGCAGAATATCTTAAATCAATTTAATGCAACAGAAGAAGAAAAAGAAATAGTTACTGCTTTTTTTGATAAAAAAACGGTGACTCATTCTGCTGTGGTAGAAAAAATAGATGCTTTAAGAAAACCGTCTATCAATTGGATAGATTTTTTTAATAAGAACTTAGTAAGTTATAAACTGTCTAAGATTGATGAAAATACAAAGCCACTTTTTGGAAAAATGAATGGGCAACAAATGATAGAACATTTAAGCTTTTTAGTACAAATTTCTAACGGAAAAGTAGCTGCTGATTATTATGTTTCTGATGAAAAAGCAGCAAGAAGAAAGCCATTTTTAAACACCGAAGGAGAATTGCAAGTTGGATTTAAAGCAAGTATGTTGTCTGAAGAACCAAATGCCTTAAAATTTAATTCTGTAGGAGAAGCAATCCATGATTTATTTACTCAAATAGATGCTTTTAAAATTCACTTTGAAACAGCTAAAGCTGAAAATCATCCATTTTTTGGGGAATTAGATTATGAATATTGGCAGAAATTTCATGTAAAACATTTTACACATCATTTTAAACAATTTGGGTTGGTATAAATGGTTATAATTTGGCTAAAGCCAATTTTAATTTAATAATTATATTCGTCATCTGCTAAAGCAGAATGCAATTCAATAGGATGTAATTAAATATTAATTAACAAAAAATGAATTTTTATTCTAACGGAAAATTATTATTAACAGGAGAATATCTTGTTTTAGACGGCGCAAAATCTTTAGCAATTCCAACTAAATTTGGACAAGATTTAGTAGTGGAAAAAATAAAAGAACCAGAAATTATTTGGGGAAGTTTTACACACACCGGAGAATGTTGGTTCGAGGCTGTTTTCGATTTAAAAAAACTACGTTTGATAAATTGTACTTTCAATTCGGATAAAGAAGGAAGCGGAGAAGTTATTGCAGAAACGCTGTTAGATATTTTAAAAGAAGCAAAAAACTTAAATCCAGATTTTTTAAAGTCAGAAAACGGATTTATAGTAAAAACAAACCTTACATTTCCAAGAAATTGGGGATTAGGAACTTCATCAACATTAATAAATTCGATAGCTTCTTGGGCAAAAATAGATGCTTTTAAGTTGCTTTGGAATTCCTTTAAAGGAAGTGGTTATGACATTGCTTGTGCACAAAATGATACACCAGTTTTTTATCATATTAAGGATAAAAAACCTGTTGTAGAACAAGTAGAATTCAACCCGAGTTTTAAAGAAAATTTGTTTTTTGTACACTTAAATCAGAAGCAAGATTCTAAAGAAGGAATTGCAAAATTTAGAGAAAGTAATATCAATTTTGATAAAGAAATAAAGAGAATTTCAGAAATTTCTGAGGCACTTTTAAAAGTTGAATCATTAGATAAATTTGAAGATTTAATAATTGAGCATGAACAAATTATCAGTTCAATTATCAAACTAAAAACAGTAAAAGAAAAATTATTTCCAGATTATTTTGGAGTAATAAAAAGTTTAGGAGCTTGGGGAGGAGATTTTGTGTTAGTAACAGGAAATTCGGATACACCAAGTTATTTTAAAAATAAAGGGTATGAAACTATATTGACTTACAGTCAGATGGTTTTATAAACTCACATAAGACCTCACAGGTTTTTAAAACCTGTGAGGTCTCAAAATAAAAAACATGAAAAAAGTAATCATTATTGGAGGAGGAGCAGCAGGATATTTTACAGCGATAAACGCGAAAGAAAATAACCCTGAATTAGATATTACGATTCTCGAAAAAGGAAAAGACGTTTTACAGAAAGTAAAAATTTCTGGAGGTGGAAGATGTAATGTAACCCACGCATGTTTTATTCCGAAGGATTTAACAGAATTCTATCCAAGAGGAAAAAAAGAATTGTTAGGGCCTTTTCATCAATTTATGACAGGCGATACTTTTGAATGGTTCGAAAATAGAGGAGTTCCTTTAAAAATTGAAGCTGACAATCGTGTTTTTCCTGAAGCAAATACAAGTCAGGCAATTATAGATTGCTTTCAAAACGCTGTTGATAACTTAGGAATTAAAGTGTTAACAAACTGTGGTGTAAATTCGGTTTCTCAACAAGATAATAAATGGATTATCAACACCAAAGAGCAAGTTTTTGAAGCAGATAAATTAGTAATCGCTGCAGGAAGTTCTAAAAAAGTGTGGGAGTTGTGTGAAACTTTAGACCACGAAGTTATAGAACCTGTTCCGTCTTTGTTTACGTTTAATATCAATGATAAACGTTTGGTAGATTTATTAGGGACTTCAGTTCCAAACGCAACGGTTACCATTTCTGGAACAAAATTAGAGGCTTCCGGACCTTTGCTAATTACACATTGGGGAATGAGTGGACCTGCAGTTTTAAAATTATCCGCCTTTGGCGCAAGAATTTTAGCAGACAAAAATTATCAATATAATGTTGAGGTAAACTGGTTGTCTAGACCTACAGATAAAGTATTAAATGTTCTTTTAAATTTAAAAAAGAAAGAACCAAGAAAAACAGCTATTTTAAAATCGCCATTTGCAGAGGTTTCTAAAAGATTATGGGAACGTTTTGTAATTGCAGCGGGTATAAAAGCGACTCAGAATTGGGCAGATTTAAATAATGCTCAATTAGAGGCTTTAGCTAATCAACTAACAAAAGGAGTTTTTAACGCAAACGGAAGAACTACTTTTAAAGACGAATTTGTAACTGCTGGAGGAGTGGATTTAACAGAAATCAATTTTAAACGTTTTGAAAGTAAAAAGCATAAAAATCTATTTTTTGTAGGGGAAGTTTTAAATATTGATGCTGTTACCGGAGGATTTAACTTCCAAAATGCGTGGACAGGTGGCTTTATTTGTGCGAACGCTTTGGCCGAAGATTAGTGAAATATTTGTTTTACAAACGTGTCATTCCGAATGAGGGACAAAGAGGAATCTTGTAATAATGATGAGATTCCTCAATCGCCGAAAAAGGCTCATTTTAGAATGACATTCTGAATATAAAATTAAAAATAATTTCTCCACAGAGATACGCAGAAAACATGAGTTATGTAATCTATGTTTCTATGTGGTAAAAGACAATAATTATGGCAAGAGCAGAATCTAACGAGTTTAAAAACGGAACAAAAGCACCAGATTTCAATTTATTAAATACGGTTGATGATACTTTTCTTTCTTTAGAAAAAGCGAAAGGAGAAAAAGGAACCGTAATTATGTTTATTTGTAATCATTGTCCGTTTGTGATTCATGTAAATACTGAGTTGGTAAAAATGGCGAATGAGTATCAGCAAAAAGGAATTAATTTTATTGCGATTAGTTCTAATGATGTAGAGAATTATCCGCAAGATTCACCTGATTTGATGACGCAATTGGCAAAAGATGAAAACTATCCTTTTCCGTATTTATATGATGAAACGCAAGAAGTAGCAAAAGCATATGATGCTGCTTGTACTCCAGATTTTTATGTTTTTGATGAAAGTTTAAAAGCCGTTTATCACGGACAATTAGACGATTCTAGACCAGGAAACGGAAAGCCAGTAACAGGAATTGATTTATGTAACTCTCTAGACAATTTATTAGAAAATAAACCAGCTTTAGAAAACCAAAAACCAAGTATGGGGTGTGGAATTAAATGGAAATAGTATTTATTAGATATCATTATTTACTTCAATCCAATATCCATTGGGATCTTGAAAATACACTTGTAGAATTCCATCATTTCTAACATAGTCTTTGTTTGTTGTACCGATCCAATCGGAATACTCAATTTTTAATTCTTTTAAATGTAGTATAAATGTGGCAATATCTGTGGTTGATAAAGCAAAATGTACAGCTTTATTCGTTTTAATGATCGCATCAGGACGAGGAATTATATGAAGTTGTTTTCCTTCCCCAAGAGATAACCATCTTGTCTTTGAATTAGAAGCAGTATTTTTAATTTCTTTTAGTTGAAGTACTTTTTGATAAAACGCTATAGATGTATCTACATCTTTTACAGAAAGGGCAATATGATTAAATATAAAAGGTTGCATTTATAAAGTTTTATGAGGAGTTTACTTTTCCTAACAACAAAACTAATAAAGAATATCTAATTTCAATTGACGTGCCTCTTTTATTTTAATCAAATTCAATATAGTTTTTTACATCAATTTTCAGGGAAACATCAACGAACTAATGGGTGTTGAGTACTTTGTAAATAAGAACGAATCTTACTTTGTGTATATGAATAAGTAAGATTCGTTATTATTTTAAGGGTATTATGCAGCTTTATTTTGTTGCTGATTTTGAAGTAATGAATTAATTACTTTGTTCCATTTTTCTATAGAATCGAATTCGTTACCAGGTTGAAAATTAATATCTGAATTATAAAATTCAAGAACAATACTAGGTTTGTTTTTACCAATAACGTTCAGTTTTAAGTTTAATTTATCTAGTGTTGTTTCGTTCTTCCCTATAGATTTACTGATGTTATTTATCTCGCTGTTTTTAATAGTGTTAAGATCTATAAATTGAAGATTAACTTGCTCTTTTGTTTTTTGTAAAAATGAAATTGCATGTTTATTTTCATCTAAACCAATAGCATAACACTCACTAATTTCGTGTTCTGTAATTTCAGAATTATGCTGTTTTGCAAACTCTATCAACGAGTTTAATACTTTTTTTTCTTTATTTTTTTTGTTTCTATTTGTTAATACAAAAGGTAGTGCACATAATGCAATACATATTACTCCTATTATTATTGTACCTAAATCCATTTTATGTTTTTTTAATTTTTTTGATATACTGGTTTTTATATGAAACGGGTATCCGCAACATATCAATGTTTTATTTTAACTACGCAAAAGGTAGTTGTTAGTAAATAAAATAAAGGGTTACCAAAAATTATGGAAGGGAAAAATAAGATCAGACTTTCGTTGTCTAATCAGGGTGTTTTCTAAGTAGTTTTTATACTGTTTAAACTTAGAATTAAACTCTTGTTTAGTCGTATAAGAAATTGCTAATAAATCGTCTGAAGACAATTTAAAATTGGGTAATGAAAAATCTATTGTTTCAGAAACTAAGTTTTCTGATTGTTGTGTATGCGCATGAAATACTTTAGAAGCTGTAACTAAATAGGTAAGCTGTTCTGTATCCTGTTTTGCATTTTGCGCGCTAAAATAAGATGTTGTATTTGCAGAAAGATACATCCCAGAACAATAAATTGAAATGAGTAATAGTACTTTTAGTATTTGGTGTTTCTGCTTCATTATTTTTTGCCATACAAATTATGACACTGCAAAATTAGTTAATTTTATAATAGGAAAAATAAAAAAGTGTATTTGTTGTATAATAATTAACTATTCTAAAAAAAAATGCAACCAAATGAAATATAACATTGTTGCATTTTTTAAATATATTAATTTCCTTTAACAGCTGAAATCATAGCCAATTGTCTAGCTTGATCATCTTCCCTTTCTCTCTTTTCTATCTTGTCAATTTTTCTATATATCTCGGCGTTATGTCTTTCAACTTTTCCAGAAATTGTAAAAAGATCTATTAATGCCCAAATTCCAAGTCCACCGAATGTAAACCAGAATAATAATTGAATTCCCCATTTTCCTAGATAAGCGTAATGTGTACCAAATACAAATAAGAAAAGTAAATAGGCAGTTCCGCTTGATTTAATTTGAGATTGAAGTAAGTGTTTATTCATTGTTTTTAATGTTAAGTTATAATTATCACAAACTTAACTTCTCTTAAAGTAAAAATCTTACGGTTTTCCGTAAGGTGTCTTTGTTTTTTTAAGAAAACGAAATTATCCAACTTCTCCACGATGCGGTTTTAAAGCATCTCTATAAACTTTCATATCTTTTTCATCTACGGTAATAAAGGCAGAAAATAACATTGGGTTCTTTTCTTCAATAGCTATTTCAAAGAAAGTTAAGTTTTCCATTTCTGCAAACTCTTTTAAGTGAATAGTATGATGTTTTGCTGTTTGTGCTGCATCTGGACCTCTAAAATCCCATAATAATTTTATTTTTCTAGACATTTATTTGTTTTAATGGTTGATGAAAATGAATAACTCGCCATTTTCAAAAGTAATTTTTATATTATCTTGAATGGCCTTATTTCTTGTGCCAATTCGTTCGCCAAAAGTTAAATCTTCACTTTTTAAAGGGTATTGTAAACCTTTTGTTGTTATTTTCTCTGCCTTTGGAAAAGGAACTAAAGAGACTGTTTTATCTATACAATTAGAAATTGATGTGCTTTTATCAGCTAAAAAATAATGACTATGATTATCAAAAAAGGTAAGGTTTAATTTGTTTTTCCATTGAATTGCCGTGTGTAAATTTCCTAAAAAATGATCTTGTTCTTTTCCGCTTGCTCCGTAAACATCAATATTTTTATAACCTTTATCAAATAGAATTTGTAATATTTTATCAAAATCTGTAAAATCTTGATTCGGAGTATGAATTACCTCAATATCTTTTGGTAAATTTTCTAGAGAGTCAAAATCGCCACTAATAAAATGAGGTGTAGTATTTTGTTCTTTTAAAAACTGATACGCGCCATCTGTAGCACAAATAATTTCATATTCGTCTAAATCAGGGAGTGTTTTTGGCGGTTCTCCGTTTAACAATAGAAAGACAGTTCCTTTTTTCATGGATGCAAAAATACCCATTTCAAAATTAATGAAATGGGTGTTTTGAAAGTGATTATTAGGGTTTATTTTTCTTTTATAATAAGTCCGATTATTCCTAATCTGGCAATTAAAAAAATTGTCATACCAATTATTGTTGGTGTTATGGAATATTTGAAACCTACTGCTAGAACACCAGCTGATGAGTCTGTAGCAATAGCAACCATTTCGAATATCCAAAACAATTCTTGAAAAAGACACCCAAATCCAAAAACTAGAGCAAAAAGACTTATTTGTTTAACAAGTTCTCTGTTTTTCTGTGTATTATTTTTAATGCTTTTTATAAGTAAAATGATAGTAATAATAAAAATGATAATTAATGGGATTATAAATAAAGGATATCCGTTTGTGATTGTTTCCATAGTATATGTTTTAAAGTTCGTTTTTAAAATAGTAAGAATGTTTGTTCTTATAATATAATTGAGACCAGTGGATAGTTTTTAATTTGTTTTTACTAAAACTGTTTTTTTTGTTTATTCTTTTTTCATCCAAGTAAGTGCAATTACACCTAATCTGCCAATAAGAAAAATGATAAAACCAAATATAACTGGTGTAATTTCGCATTTTAAGCCTATTCCTAAGACCTGGTGAGATACATCATTCGCTATTGCAATCATAGTAAACATTTGGTACAAACCAATAAAAAGGTTTAAAAAACCAAATACAAGTGCAAATAAACTGACAGATTTAATGAGTTCCCTATTTTTTTCTGAATTTATTTTAAAACCCTTCATGACTAAGAAAAGTGTTAAAAGTAAAAGAATAATTAAAGGAATCATAAATGTATTGCCTCCATCGATAATATATTTCATAATATAAGTTTTTAAATTCGTTTCAAAAATATTGGTAATGTTTGTTCTTAAAATATAATTGAGACGAGTGAATAGTTTTTAATTTGTTTTTACTAAAACTGTTTTTTTTACTTATTCTTTTTTTATCCAAGTAAGTGCGATTACACCTAATCTACCAATAAGAAAAATGATAAAACCAAATATAACTGGTGTAATTTCGCATTTTAAGCCTATTCCTAAGACCTGATGAGATACATCATTCGCTATTGCAATCATAGTAAACATTTGGTACAAACCAATAAAAAGGTTTAAAAAACCAAAAACAAGTGCAAATAAACTGACAGATTTAATGAGTTCCCTATTTTTTTCTGAATTTATTTTAAAACCCTTCATGACTAAGAAAAGTGTTAAAAGTAAAAGAATAATTAAGGGAATCATAAATGTATTGCCTCCATCGATAATATATTTCATAACATAAGTTTTTAAATTCGTTTCAAAAATATTGGTAATGTTTGTTCTTAAAATATATTTGAGATGAATGAATCCTTTTTACTTGGTTTCTACAAAAAATAGGTAGTTTTAGTATAAAAAGTGTCAAATTTGCTTTTTAGAGATTAAAATAAGTAATCCGTCGCTAATTATCCTAAAATTTAAATCTTTATTTTTATTTTGTAACATATGCAAAAAGAACTGATTTTAGTCTTAAAAAAAATACCAATACATTTTTTATGTTGGATGCTTGTTTGGTTTTTCTTCAAAAGTTTTTTTAGTGTAGGTTCATCAAACAAAGCTTTTTTATTTTGGTTTTCTTCTCTTTTAAGTATTGTAACATTAATTACTGCGTATGTTTTTGTATATGATTTAATTCCTAAATATTTATTAAAAAAACAATATAAGAAATTTGTTCTTTATACTATTTATTCAGGTGTTTTTGTTGCTACAACTATTTTAATGATAGAAGTAGTTGGGTTTGTGTTTTATTTTAATTTAGAATTTCAAAAAATGCCAGCATTGACTACAAATCCTGCTGTAATCTTGATTTGTGTTTTTTTTATAGTTGTTTTGGCAGGCGGTTTAAAAATATTAAAACACAGTTATAAATCGTTAGATGAAAAGAAAACTTTAGAAAACAAATTTTTACAAACTAAGTTAGAGTTAAAAGAGCAAGAATTAAAGTTTTTAAAGATGCAAATTCATCCGCATTTTTTGTTTAATTCTTTAAATACAATTTATGGTTTTGCAATCGCTAAAGCGGATGAAGCTCCAGAAATGATTTTAAAATTATCTAATTTACTAGATTATATTTTATATCAAGTAGAAAAGCCAAAAGTATTATTAGTAGAAGAAGTAAATCATTTAGAAGATTATATTGCATTAGAGAAAATGCGTTTTCACGATACTTTAAAAGTGAGTTTTAAAAAGGAAAATATAAATGAAGAAGTACAAATTCCACCGATGTTATTAATTCCGTTTGTAGAAAATAGTTTTAAACATGGTTTTGCTGCTAACGGAATTTTAAAAGTTGATATTCATCTTAAAATAGATGCTAATTATTTGTTTTTTGAAATAGAAAACTCATCCAAAGAAAAAGAAGATATAAGTGCAGGAATTGGTTTAGAGAATATTAAAAAAAGACTAGAAATGTTATATCCGAAGAAACATCAACTAGAAATTATAGCTAAAAAAGATGCATTCAAAGTGTCTTTAAAAATTGAATTTTAATAGAGATTGTCATTTCGACCTTTTGGGAGTAATCACATAAAGTAATTCAACATTGTGTTATTACTGTTATGTGACTTCTCAATGCTTCGAAGTGACAAGTTTTGAAGGTTTTTTCAAACAGTTTGTCATTCCGACAGAAAGAGGAACGAATGACGAGAAACCTTATGCTTTCTAATCTAAAAATAAATAGTTAAAAAATGAATCAAATTAATTGTGTTATTGTTGATGATGAGCCCGTTGCTAGAAAAATTCTAGAAACTTTTGTAGCTAAAATTCCGAATTTAACTTTAGTAAAAAGCTGTAAAAATGCTATGGAAGCTTTTGATGTTTCTAATTCACATAATATAGATTTATTCTTTTTAGACATTAATATGCCAGATGTTTCTGGTTTGTCTTTGGCAAAATCCATCAACAAAAAATCTAAGATCATATTTACAACGGCATATAGAGAATATGCGGTGGACGGTTTCGATTTGCAAGCGGTAGATTATTTATTAAAACCAATTGCATTCGATCGATTTTTACAAGCAGTAAATAAGTTTTTTGAAACTAAAATTACTATAAAACCTTCGGTTGAGGTTACAGAAAGTGTTGTTAAAAATGACTATATTTTCGTAAGATCAGATCGTAAAATGGTGAAGGTTATTTTTGATGAAATTTTATATGTAGAAAGCTTATCGGATTATATTAAGATTTATATAAAAGACAAGGTTTTAGTAACGAGAGAAACCATTTCTAATTTAGAAGTAAAATTACCTTCGCATCAATTTTTTCGAATTCATAGGTCTTATATCATTAATTTAAACAAAACAGACTCGTACACTAATGAGTTGGTTGAAATTGAGAAAAAAGCCATTCCTATTAGTAGAACCTACAAAGAAAATGTACTTAAAAAGTTAACTGAAAATTCTTTGAAATAGTTTTATCTTTGGTGCAAAATCAAGACGTTTGGATACAGCACAATTTATTTCGAAATCAAATAACAATTCAGTAGAAAAAGCAAGTTTTACCTGGCAAACACCAAGTAATATTGCATTGGTAAAATATTGGGGAAAGAGCAATCCGCAAATTCCAAAAAATGCTTCTATTAGTTTTACGTTAAACAATTGTCATACCATTACTACCATTGATTTTGAGAAAAAGCGTAATTCTGATGAGAATCTGAAACAAGTTCAGATTGACAAGAAGGTAGATTTCGATTTATTTTTTGAAGGAAAACAAAAAGATGCATTCAAACCAAAAATTGCAGAATTCTTTACAAGAATACAAGAATATTGTCCGTATATTTTTGATTATAAAATGACGATTAATTCAGAGAATTCTTTTCCGCATTCTAGCGGAATCGCATCTTCTGCAAGCGGATTAAGTGCCATTGCAATGTGCTTAATGAGTTTAGAGTCTGAGTTAAATCCTGATTTATCAGCAGAAGAAATTAATAAAAAAGCTTCTTTTTTAGCACGTTTAGGATCTGGAAGTGCCAGTAGAAGTATAGAAGGCCCAATGGTTGTTTGGGGAAATCACCCAGAAATAGCAGGTAGTTCAGATTTATATGGTGTGCAATTTCCTTATAAATTACATTCAGTTTTCGAGAATTATCAAGACGCAATTTTATTAGTGGATAAAGGAGAAAAACAAGTTTCTAGTACCGTTGGTCATAATTTAATGCATGAGCATCCGTATGCAGAAAGTCGTTTTACACAAGCCAATGATAATTTAGGTAAAATGTCAGAAATTCTTCAAAACGGAGATATCAAAGCATTTGTTAATTTAGTAGAAAGTGAAGCGTTAACATTGCACGCAATGATGATGACTAGCAATCCATATTTTATTTTGATGAAACCAAATACCTTAGAGATTATCAATAAAATTTGGGAGTACAGAAACGAAAATGATAGTAATATCTGTTTCACATTAGATGCAGGTGCAAATGTGCACGTTTTGTATCCGGAGAATGAAAAAGAAAAAGTAAATCATTTTATAGAAAATGTACTTTCTATATACTGTCAGAAAAATCACTATATTTATGATTCTGTTGGACTTGGCGCTAATAAAATGTAATTTATCAGAATTAAAACTATTTAAATGAATGCTTTTATAAAGTTAGTATCCATAATAATTTTTCTTTTTACAGTATCTATTTCCGCACAAAAAACCACTTGGTTAAATGGTCAGTTAAAAGAAACAAACCAAGCGAAATCTGTTTATTATACAGTAAATTCTAGTAATGCTAAAGAAGTAATTTATTTTTATAAAAGTGGTAAGGTTTTTAGAAAAATAGGATATTCTAAAGGGAAGTATGATGGAGCTTTTTCTGAGTTTTATGAATCTGGAGAATTAAGAACATCCGGAATCTATGTAGAAGGTTTAGAGGAAGGTGTCTGGAAAACGTATTATAAAAACGGTAAGAATCAAGAAAAAGGAAAATATACTAAAGGGGAAAAAGTTGGTGTCTGGAAAACTTTTTACAAGAATTTTTAATAAGGTTTTGTTAATTTATTAATTCGTATTTTTGCAACACTATAAAAAAGAAAAATGAAAGGACCATTATTTTATGCTAAAATCTTACTCTTCGGAGAATATGGAATCATTAAAGATTCTAAAGGTTTAGCAATTCCGTTTAATGCCTATAGAGGAGCGTTAAAAACGTCATCAAATTTATCTGGAAATCGTAAGGTCTCAAATGAAAATTTAGAACGTCTTTGCAATCATTTATCTGCTTTAAAAACAGATTTAGTTTCTTTTAATTTAAAAGATTTAAAAGCTGATATAGCTAACGGAATGTACTTTGATTCTTCTATACCACAGGGTTATGGAGTTGGTAGTTCTGGTGCTTTAGTAGCTTCTATTTATGATAAATATGCAGAAGATAAAATAACGGTTTTAGAAAACTTAACAAGAGAAAAGTTGTTAAAGTTAAAACAGATCTTTTCTTTAATGGAATCTTTTTTTCATGGTAAAAGTTCTGGTTTAGATCCTTTAAATAGTTACCTAAGCTTGCCTATTTTAATCAACTCTAAAGATAATATAGAGCCAGCAGGTATTCCTTCTCAAAAACAAGGAAAAGGAGCTGTTTTCTTATTAGATTCTGAGCAAATAGGAGAAACAGAGCCTATGGTGAACATCTTTATGAATAAGATGAAAAACGAAGGTTTTAGAAAAATGATAAGTGAAGAATTTGCAACAACAACAGATGCGTGTATTGAAGATTTTTTAGGAGGAAACGTAAAATCATTGTTTGGGAATGTAAAATCTTTATCTAAAATTGTTTTAAAGAATTTTAAACCGATGATTCCGGATGCTTTTCATAAAGTTTGGGAAAACGGAATTAAAACGAATGATTATTACCTGAAACTTTGTGGTTCTGGTGGTGGTGGTTACATTTTAGGTTTTACGGAAGATTATGAAAAAGCTCAAAATAGCCTTAAAGATTATAAGTTAGAACTGGTTTATAGATTCTAAATGTATGCTTAGTTTTAAAGTCAAAAAATCTATTTTTAAACTTTTAAGCTTGGTTTCTGTTATCAGGGGTTATAATATTCTTGTTTTAGTTTTAGCACAATACTTAGCAGCTATTTTTGTTTTTTCGCCTAAAAAATCCCTTAGAAATATTATTTTTGATGTTGACTTGTTATACATTGTACTCGCAAGTGTATGTGTTGTGGCGTCTGGTTATATTATTAATAATTTTTATGATGCAAAGGTAGACCGCATTAACCGTCCTTTAAAAGCGGGTTTAGATAATTATGTAAAGCAGTCTACTAAATTAAAGCTTTATTTTACTTTAAATTTTTTAGGTTTTATTTTTGGTTGCCTAATATCTGTTAAAGCAGCGTTGTTTTTTGCTATTTATATTTTTGCTATTTGGTTTTATTCTCACAAGCTAAAAAAGTATCCTTTTACAGGTTTAGTTTCTGCCACTGTGCTTACCATACTTCCCTTCTTTGCCGTGTTTGTGTATTTTCAGAACTTTTCTAAAATCATTTTTGTACATGCAATTTTCTTGTTTTTAGTACTTATGGTAAGGGAATTGCTAAAGGATTTACAAAGTATGAAAGGGGCAATAGTAAATAATTATGAGACATTTCCTGTATTTTATGGAGAAGTAAGAACAAAACAATTATCAATATTCTTATTAATTTTAACACTATTTCCTATTGTAGCTTTGTTTAGTTATCCTGCTTTAAGCTACATGAGATATTATTTTTACTTTGCTTTATTTGTTCTTGTTTTTCTAGGCTTTTATTTATGGAATTCTTCCGAAACGAAACATTATATATTAATGCATAATGTTTTGAAAATCTTACTTTTAATAGGAGTTTTCTCTTTAATGTTTATAAAGCCTGAACTAATTGTAGAAAAAGTAATAGACCGATTGAATTAAGGTTTTTTTGTGTATTTTTGCAAAAATTTTTAAGTAATGAATTCAAATAAAAACTCGTCGAGAGGACGACAAGAAGGTAAAAAAAGTACTCCTTTAAGTAGAAAGAGCAAACCTGTAGCAAGAAAGGCTCCGAAGAAAACTTTTACCAAAATTAAAGAAGCTCCAAAGGCTAATAATGATGCCTCAGGAATCCGTTTAAACAAATACATAGCAAATTCTGGTGTATGTTCTCGTAGAGAGGCAGATACTTATATAGAGCATGGTAGTGTAGAAGTAAATGGAAAGCTGGTAACAGAAATGGGGTATAAAGTTCAGCCAGACGATATTGTTCGTTTTGATGGAACTTCTATTACACCAGAACAAAAAAAATATATTTTACTGAATAAACCTAAAAACTACATTACCACAATGGATGATGATAGAGGTAGGAAAACAGTAATGGAATTGATAGCAAATGCATCAAAAGAGAGAATTTACCCTGTTGGTAGATTAGATAGAAACACAACTGGTTTGTTGTTGTTTACAAATGATGGTGATTTAGCTAAGAAATTAACGCATCCAAAACACAATGTTCGTAAACTATATCACGCTTCTCTAGATAGAAAATTAGAGTTAAAAGATTTAGAGAAACTACGAGGAGAAGTTATTATTGAAGGTAGAAAAGTATTTATTGATGCTGTTTCTTATGTAGATGGGCAACCAAAATCGGAAATTGGTATTGAAATACATTCTGGTAGAAATAGAATTGTCCGTAAGATCTTTGAACACGTAGGTTATAAGGTAAGTAAACTAGATAGAGTTGTTTTTGCTGAATTAACAAAACGAAACTTACCGAGAGGTAGATGGAGAGAGTTAACTAATTTAGAGGTTACCAATCTTCAAATAATGAAATAGAATAATTAAAAATCCAGCTTTTAGCTGGATTTTTTTTTACCATATAATCATGTTGTATTATGTTTATAGATAGTTAATCTGTGTCCTTTAATTAGGTTTAGGTTGTTAAGGTGTCTGTTTACACTATAAACTTTTACGAAACAATATTCAGGTATAATAATCAAAGGGTGAAGGGAGCTGGGGCGGAAAGTTTGTAAAAGCAAAAAACCGTTGAAAATCATAAGATTAACAACGGTTATTGTACTGAAGGCGGGACTTGAACCCGCACGGCCATTACTGACCACTGGATTTTAAGTCCAGCGTGTCTACCAATTCCACCACTTCAGCATGGTATTTTATCTAAAGTAAATGATTAAATTGAATCAAAATTTACTTTTTTTATTTTAAAAGAACTTTTTATAGTTGTCCTTATTTCTAAGGAGTGCAAATATAGTATCTTTATTAGTAGTACGCAATATTTAAATGGAAAAATAATTAATTATTTTTATTATTTTCTGTAAAGTATTAAAGATCTATTGTTTAAATATTTTTTTTCTTAAATATAGCGCTATTGTTATTTAAAGTTAAATAATAAATAAAGGTTATAATTAAAGAAGGTGGGCGAGCGCCTAAGTTTGTAAAAGCAAAAAACCGTTGAAAATCATAAGATTAACAACGGTTATTGTACTGAAGGCGGGACTTGAACCCGCACGGCCATTACTGACCACTGGATTTTAAGTCCAGCGTGTCTACCAATTCCACCACTTCAGCATGGTAATTGAATAGAGCGAAAGACGGGATTTGAACCCGCGACCCCCACCTTGGCAAGGTGATGCTCTACCCCTGAGCTACTTTCGCAGTCAAAATTTCAAAAGAACTTTCTTTTTAATTACCCTTATTCCTAAGAGCGGTGCAAATATAATATCTTTTATTATTCTGACAAGTTTTTATTTGGTTTTTTTTACTTTTTTTAACCTTGGTTATTTTGTTATTAAAACGAGTAACTTTTTTTTGACTATAGAGACTGGTAGAGCTAACAAATTCTAGTTTTTAACTTAGAATAATATAGAGCTTAAATAGTTAAGGTAAGTTGTATTGTAATTTTATGGATAGAGGCTTCTAGTGGAGCTAATATATAGTAGGGTTGTAATCAGTTTTTTTTAAGAAATGGAATGGTTAAAGGTGTTTTTACTAGTTGTAATCTAAAGTTAGAGTTCAATACAAGTAAGAGCTATTTTTAAGAAAATGTGAATAATAAGTAACTTTAGAAAGAAAACAGGCTTTTTGTAAATGAAAAAAGCATCCTAAATTTAGGATGCTTTTTATTATAATAAAAGTAAACCTACTTAAAATTTAAGTAAGATACTTAAAGCAACTTCGTTGCTTACTTTGCTGTTGCGTAACGTTTTTCAACTTCATTCCAGTTAATTACATCAAAAAATGCATTGATATAATCTGGTCTTCTGTTTTGGTAGTTTAAGTAGTAAGCATGTTCCCAAACATCTAATCCTAAGATTGGAGTTCCTCCACAAGTTACACCTGGCATTAATGGATTATCTTGGTTTGGCGTAGAACAAATTTCTACTTTACCTCCTGGTAAAACACATAACCAAGCCCAACCAGAACCAAATTGAGTAGCTGCTGCTTTAGAAAAAGCTGCAATAAAATCATCTTTAGTACCAAAAGCTGCTTCAATAGCATCTTTTAATTCACCAGATAAATATCCTCTATCATTTGGGTTTAAAACTGTCCAGAATAAAGAATGATTGTAAAAACCACCACCATTATTTCTAACAGCTCCATTGCTCATATCTAAATTAGTAAGAATATCTTCAATAGATTTTCCTTCTAAGTCAGTACCTGCAATTGCATTGTTTAAATTGTTTGTATATCCTTGATGATGTTTACTATGGTGAATTTCCATAGTTTTTGCATCAATATTTGGTTCTAACGCATCGTAAGCGTATCCTAATTCCGGTAATTGAAAAGCCATTTTTTTATATTTTAAAAAAGTTAGTATATTATTTACGATTGTAAAATTAACAATAAATGGATGGTTTTACAAGTAATTTATGGTCTGATAATTTATTAAGGTATAAATAAGATTTATTCTCCGTGTATTTGCATAAATTCTTCCAGCTGATTTACCATATTTTTGCTTCCACAAATAAAAGGAACTCTTTGATGTAGCTCAGTAGGCTCCACATCCATAGTTCTTGTATATCCATCAGAAGATTTTCCGTTAGCTTGTTCTGCTATAAAAGCCATTGGATTGCATTCATAAAGTAAACGTAATTTTCCGTTCGGGTTTCTAGAACCTTTTGGATACATATAAATACCACCTTTTATCATGTTTCTATGAAAATCAGAAACCAAAGAACCAATATATCTGCTGGTATAAGGTCTGTTTCCTTCTTCCTCTTGGCAATATTTAATATATTTTTTTACACCTAAAGGAAAGTCTAAGTAATTTCCTTCGTTTACAGAGTACATCGTTCCGTCTTCTGGGAATTTCATGTTTGGGTGAGACAAGTAAAAAGTACCAATTGCAGGGTTTAAAGTAAATCCATTAACACCATCTCCGGTTGTATAAACAATCATCGTAGAGGTTCCGTAAACTACATAACCCGCAGCAACTTGTGCGCTTCCTTTCTGTAAAAAATCTTTTAATTCTACAGGAGTACCTGTTGGTGTAATACGTCTATAAATAGAAAAAATAGTTCCTACAGATACATTTACATCAATATTAGAAGAACCATCTAAAGGATCAATTAAAACAACATATTTATTCTGATGATTTTCATCATTACTATTAATGGAAATAAAACTATCTTCTTCTTCACTAGCAATACCACAAACAATATTTCTTCTTGTTAAAGTCTGTATAAACTTATCGTTAGCATATACATCTAATTTTTGTTGATCTTCTCCTTGAATATTCGTGTCTCCAGCGGCACCAATAATGTCTACTAAACCAGCTTTATTAACTTCGTGATTTACCACTTTTGCAGCTAATCTTATAGAGTTTAGAAGGCTAGAAAGCTCTCCAGAACTATATTTAAAAGCATGTTGATGTTCTATAATAAATTCACCTAAAGTTTGTTTTTTTCCTGTCATTTTTAGAGTTGTGTAATTATTTCAACAAATATCTATTTTTTTTAAAGTTACTACAACGTTTTCGTTGTTTAATTTGCTTTAGAAATTTAAACAATTCAAAAATAATTGTCTAAAATCTTCAAATATTTTTGGTAGATATGTAAATAACTATCTTTGACTAAAATTTATAAAAAGATGGATTTTATTGTAAGATTAGGAGAGGAAAAAGACATGCAATCTGTATTAGATTTAATTACAGAATTAGCAGTTTTTGAGAAAGAACCAGATGCTGTAGAAATTACAGTAGAAGATTTAATAAAAGATGGTTTTTCTAAGAATCCTAAGTTTAAGGTTTTTGTTGCAGAGCAAGAAAATAAAATTATTGGTATTGCTTTGTTTTACGAGCGTTTTTCTACCTGGAAAGGAAGAACAATTCATTTAGAAGATTTAATAGTTACTAAAAGTAAACAGAAAATAGGAGCAGGAAAAGCTTTGTATACTGCTGTTTTAAAATATGCTCATGATCATAACTTTAAAAGAGTTGCGTGGGAAGTAATTGATTGGAATACCAATGCAGTAGAATTTTATAAAAGTACAGGAGCAACGTATTTAAACGATTGGTCGGTAGTACAAATGGACAAAGAAAACTTATTAAAATTTATTCAAAATAATTAAAATGAAGATTTTTAAATTTGGAGGAGCGTCTGTAAAAGATGCAGCAAGTGTAAAAAATGTAACACAAATTTTACAAAGCGAAGGAACAGAAAGTACTGTAGTTGTAATTTCTGCCATGGGTAAAATAACAAATGCTTTTGAAGAGGTTATAGATGCTTATTATAATAAGACAGATAAGTTGTCTGAAAGCTTAGGTGTTATAGAAGACTTCCACAAAAATTTAATGAATGATTTGTTTGATAAGGACGATGAAATTTATAAAGAAATAGATATTCTTTTAGGAGAATTAAGTTGGTTTTTAGCAAGAAATACTTCACAGAGATATAATTATGTATATGATCAAATTATCTGTTTTGGAGAGCTTTTATCAACCAAAATAGTAAGTGCGTATTTAACCAAAATTGGTGTAGAAAATAACTGGTTCGATGTTAGAAACTACATAAAAACAGATAGTAACTATAGAGATGCAAAAGTAGATTGGAATTTAACGCAAGAACTAATCAGTAAAAAATTAGATGCATCTAAATTAAATATTACCCAAGGTTTTATTGCAGCAAATGATACAGAAAATACCACTACTTTAGGTAGAGAAGGGTCAGATTATACGGCAGGTATTTTTGCATATTGTTTAGATGCAGAAAATGTGACTATATGGAAAGACGTTCCTGGGGTTTTAAATGCAGATCCAAGAGTATTTACAGACACTACTTTATTAGAGCAAATTTCTTATGAAGAAGCAATAGAAATGGCTTTTTACGGAGCTTCTGTTATTCACCCAAAAACATTGCAACCTTTAGAAAGAAAAGACATTCCGTTATTGGTGCGTTCTTTTATCAACCCTAAAGAAACAGGTACTAGAGTTTCTTTAGGAAAAATGTTAGAACCTTTTATACCTTGTTTTATAGTTAAAAAAGATCAGATTTTGGTATCTATTTCTGCGTTAGATTTTTCTTTTATGGTAGAAAATAATATCAGTTATATCTTTCAAAAATTACATGATTATCAATTAAAAGTAAATTTAATTCAAAACTCAGCCATTAGTTTTTCTGTTTGTATCGATAATAAATTTAATAAGTTTGATGAATTTTACAATGAGTTAAAAACGCAGTTTAAAATTGATGTTCAGAAGGGTGTAGACCTGTTTACTGTGCGTCATTTTGATGATAAAGCTGTGGCAAGTATTGAAGCTAAAGGAACTCCTTTACTAACACAAGTAAATAAAGAAACTATACAAATTGTTTTAGTAACAAAGTAACTTCAGAATATAAAAAGGACACTAATTTTATCCGTTTTCAACAATAAAGAATCTTAAGTTTTTAATAGCTAAAGAGTCTTTGATATATGTAAAATTGGTGTCTTTAATCTGTTTTAGTAACTAAATAGTAATTCAATATTTTTTTTTAGTAAGTTTGCAGTTCGTCTAATTATAATATATGGCATTAGTAACAGCTAAAGAAATTGCACAAGTAATTGGTTTACAGAAGTTTGGTTTTTTTGGAACTTTTATTGGGTGGATTCTATTAAGGATACTTCGTATATCTGCAATCAATAGAATCTACGAGAAAAATAAAAATAAAAAAGATTTAAATTTTTTAAATAGTATTTTAGATGATTGCAATATCAAATTTGAAATTCCGGAAGAAGATTTAAAAAGAATTCCAAAAGAGGGGCCTTTTATTACGGTATCTAACCATCCTTTAGGCGGTATAGATGGTGTTTTATTACTAAAACTACTCATAGAAAAAAGAGCAGATTACAAAATTATAGCCAATTTTTTACTACACAGAGTTGAGCCCTTAAAGCCTTATGTAATGCCTGTAAATCCTTTTGAATCAAGAAAGGATGCTAAATCTAGTGTAGCTGGTATTAAAAATGCATTATTACATTTAAGAGAAGGAAAACCTTTGGGTATTTTTCCTGCAGGAGAAGTATCTACTTATAAAGATGGAAAGTTAAATGTAGATAAACCTTGGGAAGAAGGTGCGGTAAGGTTTATTAAAAAGGCAAATGTACCTGTTATTCCTATTTATTTTCATGCAAAAAACAGTCGTTTATTCTATTTTCTATCAAAAATATCAGATACTTTAAGAACTGCAAAATTACCTTCAGAAGTAATATCTAGAGGAGGTAGAGTAGTCAAAGTAAGAATAGGGAAACCAATTTCGGTTAATGACCAAGATGAATATAAGGAGCTTTCTGCGTTTTCAGAATTTATTAGAAAGAAAACATATATGTTGGCAAATCCGTTTGAGAAAGCCCATAAGTTACTTTCTACTCAGAATATAAAAATTAAAAAAGCAGCAAAAAAAATAACGTCTCAAAGAAATACAGATTTATTTATTAAAGAAGTAGATGCTTTAAGAGAAGGAGATGGTAGGCTGTTAGAAAGTAAGAATTACGAAGTGTTTTTTGCTAGTGCAAAAGAGATTCCTAATTTATTACATGAAATTGGTAGGTTACGAGAAATCACTTTTAGAGCTGTTGGTGAAGGAACCAATAAAGAAATTGATGTAGATAAATTCGACAAATATTACCACCATTTATTGCTCTGGGACAATGATGCAAACTGTTTGGCAGGCGCTTATAGAATGGGTCTTGGAAAAGAGATTTACAAAAAATATGGTATTAATGGCTTCTATATTCAAACCTTGTTTAGAATAGAACCAGAATTATTTCAAATGATGGAAAATACCATAGAAATGGGTAGGGCTTTCATTATTGGCGAATACCAACAAAAGCCAATGCCGTTATTTCTATTGTGGAAAGGGATTGTACATGTTACGCTGCGTTACCCAGAATATAAATATTTAATGGGCGGTGTTTCTATAAGCAATCAGTTTTCAGATTTCTCAAAATCGTTAATGATAGAGTTTATGAAATCTCACTATTACGATCCGTATATAGCGCAATACATTCATCCGAAGAAAGAATACAAAGTAAAATTAAAAGACGCCGATAAAGATTTTGTATTTGATGCCACACAATCAGACATGCAAAAGTTCGATAAAATTATCGACGAAATAGAACCTGGAGCTTTAAGAATTCCGGTTTTAATTAAAAAATACGTAAAACAAAATGCACGCTTAGTGGCGTTTAATGTAGATCCTAAATTTAATAATGCTGTAGATGGTTTAATGTATATTAAAGTTTCAGACATTCCAGATAGTACTGTAAAACCAGTTATGGAAGAGTTTCAGGCAGAATTAGAGCGTAAAGCTACAGAGTTGCAGAATAAATAAAATACCAGATATTTTTATTAGTGCGTTACCCAAAAGGGTCGGGCTTTCCGTTACAAGTCCTCGGTCGTTCCTCCCTGTGGGCTTTTCACTACAATCCCTAACGCGGGCTTGTTTATACATAAGTGATGTTTGTATTTTTATAGACCAAGTTTCCTTTAAAAGGTAGAAGTAACTAAACATAATATTTGGTGCTTTTCTCATCTAGTTTTGTCGTTTCAACGACAGGATGAATGGCATTACGGTGGTTAGTTTGTGTTTTGTTATCTTTATCAGACTTCCTTAAAAGGGATAAACAAACGTATTGGGTTTTTTCGCTAACGTGAATTGAGTATTATCAAGTTTAAACTCGGTACCCAAACGTTAGCGAACGTTCATTAAATAAATTTACACACGCACATTACCATCTCCAATAATATAGTACTTATTGGTTACTAATTTCTTTAATCCTAACGGACCTCTGTGGTGTAATTTGTCTGTGCTAATTGCTAATTCTGCACCAACACCTAATTGTCCACCATCTGTAAATCTTGTAGATGAATTTTTATAAACAGCAGCACAATCTACTTGTTGCATAAAATCATCTGCATTTTCATCATTGGTTGTCATTATAGCTGCAGAATGTCCGCCAGAACAGGTGTTAATCATTTTGGTAGCTTCGTCTAGATTTTCTACGGCACCAATACAACATTTTAAAGCTAAAAACTCTTCTTTCCAAACGTTAGCATCCGGAATTAAAGTCTCATCTGTTAATACTTTTTTAATGCTTTCATCAACTAAAATAGTTACATTTCTTTCTTTTAAAACAGCTTGTAAGTCTTTTAATTTTGCCTCGTAACCTTCTATATTTTTATTGATAAGAATTTTATCTAACGCATTACAAGCAGATATTTTAGCTGTTTTTGCATTGATAATTACCGCTAAGGTTTTATTCCAGTCGGCGCTTTCATCAATATAGATAAAGTTATTTCCTCTTCCGCTAATTAAAACGGCACACGTTGCATGCTCTTTTACAAAGTTAATTAAGCGTTCTCCACCTCTTGGTACAATTAAATCTAATTGTTCTGTTGGGTTTTTTAAAAATGCTTGTGTTTCTGTTCTGTCCATTTGCAAGAACTTAATATAATCTTCACTTAGATTATTTTCTGTTAATGCTTGGTGCCAAAAATCGACTAATATTTTATTACTATATAAGGCTTCTTTCCCTCCTTTTAATAAAATTCTATTGTTAGATTTAAAGGCTAAAACAGCAGCTTCTACGGTAACATCTGGTCTCGATTCGTAGATAATCATAATGGTACCAAATGGCGCCGTTTTATTAGTTACTTTTAATCCGTTTTCTAAAGTAATATCACTAATAATTTGATTTACTGGGTCTTCTTGCGCTTTAACGTCATTGATGGCTTTTATCATTCCATCAATTTTTTGATCGTTTAAAATCAAGCGGTCAAACATTGCCTGATCTTCTTTATTAAAAGCATCTAAATCTCTTTTATTTGCTTTTAATAATGCTTCTCGATTTTCATCAAGAATTTTGGTCATGCTTGTTAATACGTTATTTTTAATGGTTGTTTCTAGTAATTTCATTTGGTAGATTTTAAAGTGCCACTTTTGTACCAACAGATTTTCCGTCAATAATATCAATAATGGTGTTATCTCTTTTTCCGTTTGCTATATAGGTAGGTATGTTGTTTGATGCCGCTTCTTGTGCATAATCTAATTTAGAACCCATTCCGCCTCTACCTTCACCAGGTTTCTTGTTGCTGTCTTTTATGTATTTGTCTAAATCTTCAGTAGGGTTTACATTGGTAATTAAATTACTACTTTCAGCCTCTGGGTGTCCTGTGTACAATCCGTCTATATCTGTTAGAATAATTAATTTATCCGCATTTATTAACTGTGCAATTAAACTAGCTAGCTCATCATTGTCAGAAAACATAGACATGGTAACAGAAACAGCATCGTCTTCATTAGCAATAGGAATTACACCTTCAGATAATAAACCTTCGCAACAATTTATCATATTCTGTCTGTGAACACCAGGAGTAAAATCTCTCTTTGTTGGTAAAACCTGAGCACATTTCATTCCGTAATCATTAAAAATATTGTAATAATGGCGCATCATTCTTGGTTGTCCAATAGCAGAATAGACTTGTCTTCTTTGAGTTTCATTTTCAATACTAGATTCTCCTAGAATTTCTTTACCTGCAATTACAGATCCAGAAGAAACTAAAATACAAATAATACCACGTTCGTATAATTCTGCAACTTGTTTTACCAAACGTCTTAAAACAGGTCTAACAATTCTGTTATCTCTGTTTGTCATTACGTTGGTACCTACTTTAATTACTATTCTTTCTTTGTACATTTTAATTTTCTTTACCCATTTCTACAGCTCTGTTAAAAGCAGCAAAAGCGGCGTCTTTAATTAATTCATTTACATTATTATCTTCCATAGAATCTAACGCAGCACGTGTAGTACCACCTTTAGAAGCTACTTTTTCCATCCAAGAATTTGGCGATAAGTTAGATTGATTAAACAACTCGATAGCACCAGTAAAAGTCTGACTAACCAAAACAGAAGAATCATTTTTAGAAAAGCCCATTTTTAAGGCAGCCTCCATCATACTTTGCATAAAGTAAAATACATACGCAGGTCCACTACCAGAAATTCCTGTAGAAGCATCAATCAATTTTTCGCTGGTAACTTCCATAGATTTACCAGTGGTGTCTAATAAACTTTCTACGGTTAATTTTTCTAACCTAGATACTTCTTCAGATGTTACGTAAGACGTTAAACCTTTACCAATTTGCGCGGGTAGGTTTGGCATTGCTCTTACTATTTTGTTTAATCCAGAATATTTTTTAATGTTTTCTATATTAACACCGGCCATAATAGATACAATAACCTGACCTGGTTTTGTAAATGGTTTTAACGCTTTGAATAAGTTTTCTGCGTGGTATGGTTTTACGGCAATAAAGATAATGTCTGCTTTTGGCACACAGTCTCCTAGTTCTTCAAATGCATCGAAGTGAGATATTCCGTTTAGCTCTTCTAGCTTTTCTGCAGATTTATCTAAAACCATGATGTTTTTTTTCTTTAACAATCTAGATTTAGACATTCCTTGAGCATACGTTAGCCCCATGTTTCCTGCTCCAATTACTAATATTTTCATTTTTTTGTGTTAAGTGTTACTATTATTTTTGATTTTTATTTTGTGTATTATTTGTACAATGTCATTTGAATTTTCTCTGATTCAAATCCGTTTTTCTTAAATAATTCAATGGCATTATTATTTCTATTGATGTTTAAAGAAAGATTTCCGTTACAGTAGTTGGTAGCCTCTTTTATTAGTTTTGTAGCAATTTTTTGTTCTCTATATTCTTTATGAACTGCCAAGTAGGTAATAAGGTTTTCAGATTGATATTCACTCATGCCTGTTTTATTAACTACAATTGCGCCAATTATTTTGTCTTTTTCTTCTATAACAAATGCATAGCCACCTAAGTTAGATGTTTCTTTGGCGGCATATAAAAGTGATTTACGAATGGCACTTTTGTCCTCTTTACAGTCGTCTTCTAAGTGCTTGTGTAAAAATTTTGAAATTTTATTAATATTAATGTAGGACATCCTTGTAAAGGCGTCAAAAGTTTTAATCATCATCATTATTTCTATTGATTTGATTTATCTAAAACGATAAAAAATGAAAAGCTAAAAAAGAAGTGAAACGCTAGGAGCGTTTATTTAAAAAAAAGAGTGAGGAGGTATGAATTTTTTAGGTTGGTTTTTAAACACTAAAAAATTAAAGTTGAATATTCTAAAGTTACGCTGTTTGTGTATCCTTATTTTCATAATGCAAAGGTACAAAAAGCAAATGCCACTATCAAATTATATAGATTTAATAAGGGAATATCTTGTTTTAGTATTTTTATAGGTATTAAAAATGTTCACAAAAGAGTTGTAGAAACCTTAATGGTAGAGGCTCTATTGTAGGTCGTATATATACTGTTTTTATGCAATGCATTCATCCGAAGAAAGAGTAGAGCAACATATTACTGATACAGACAAATACTTGTGATTCTTTTAGTTTTTCTAGTTTTTATGTATTAATAGATATAGTGATAGACTTGTATCTTGTTTTAACGTACTTATTTTGCAAAAGTTATTCGTATTTAAGATTCAAAACAAACGAACTCAAAACCAAAACATGACAAAAATGCAGACTTTTTCATTTGGTACAGTTTTAGCAATTATCTTTAAAAATATACAGTATGAAAACCTTTTTAAAAATTTTATTAACGGCTTTAGCAGTAATTGTTTTAGCTAATATTTTACCAGGTATTTCGGTAGCAGGGTATGTTGCGGCTATTATTGTTGCAGTGGTTATATCGTTACTAAACATGTTTGTAAGACCACTTTTAATCTTCTTTACATTGCCAGCAACTATTGTCACTTTTGGCTTATTTATTTTTGTAATTAATGCTTGCATTATATTATTGGCAGATAAGTTAGTAGATGGTTTTGCTGTTTCCGGATTTTTTGCAGCGCTATTATTCAGTGTTTTACTATCTGTTTTTAGATCGGCATTATTTTCATTATTAAAAGAGGATACCAAAACAATTCAAAACTAAATAACATTACTGAATTAGAAGTATTTAACATTTGTGCAATCAATTAAAATTATTAATTTTGCACTCGATTTTTCAAGATAAAAGAACAAGAAATGAATATTACAAAAGAAAACATTGATGCGTTAAACGCAGTTGTAAAAGTAGATATCGTAGCAGAAGATTATCAAGCAAAAGTATCAAATTTATTAGCAGATTACCGTAAAAAGGCAGATGTTCCTGGTTTTAGAAAAGGACATGTACCAATGGGGATGATTAAAAAGCAGTACGGTAAATCTATTATGATGGATGAGGTGAACAAGCTTTTACAAGAGTCTTTAAATAAATTTATAGCAGAAGAGAAATTAGAAATGTTAGGTAATCCTTTACCTAGAATGAAAGAAGATTTTAACTGGGATGCTGAGGTTTTTTCTTTTGAATTTGAACTAGGTTTAGCACCTGTTTTTGAGGTAGATTTAAAAGCTAAAGATAAAGTTACGCAATACAATATTGTTGCAACAGAAGAATTACTTGACGAAGAAGTTAAGAACATACAAACTCGTTACGGAAACGTAAGTGCAATAGATGAAGCTACTGAAGAATCTAATATTACAGGTACTTTTGTAAATGAAGAAAAAGAAATAAACAAAAAATCTACTTTCATTGTAAAAGATGTAAATGGAGAAGCAAATATTGCTAAATTAGTGGGAGCTAAAGTTGGTGATGTAATAGAATTAGCAACTAAAGACTTGTTTGAAGACGCTCATAGATTACAACACCTTTTAGATGTTGAGCATGATGTAATTCACGATTTAGATATAACAGTTACCTTTACTGTAGAGGAAATTACAAAAACAACCCCAGCAGATTTAGACAAAGAATTGTTTGAGAAATTATTTGCAGATGGAAGTGTAATTACTGTATCTGATTTAAGAGGAAAAATTAAAGAAGACGCAGAAAAGCAATTTCAACAACAAGGAGATCAACAATTATTAAATGCTATTACAGAGTATTTAGTAGAAAGTACAAAGTTTGATTTACCAGCAGAGTTCTTAAAAAAATGGTTAAGAACAGCAGGAGAAAAGCCTTTAACAGATGAAGAAGCTACTGCAGAATTTGAAAAATCAGAAAAAGGTTTACGTTATCAATTAATCGAAGGAAAAGTGATGAAAGATAATGATATTAAAATAGATTATACAGAATTGGTAGACTATGCAAAAGGATTTATCCGTACGCAAATGGCTCAATTTGGTAATACAAATCCAGAAGAAAAAGAATTGGATGATATTGCTGGTAGAATCTTACAAAACCAAGAGGAAGCTCAGAAATTACAATCTCAGTTAATTAGTAACAAGTTATTAACTTTTTACAAAGAGAACATGAGTTTTAAATCTAAAGAGCTTTCTTACGAAGACTTTATTAAAGAAGTATATAAATAACAGCTCATTTGTCATTGCGAGGAACGAAGCAATCTGTTTTTTTTAAAATAGAATATCTTTCCCCTTTAATTGGCAATAAAAAAATAGAAAACCTGAATTGTTATATTCAGGTTTTTTTAGCGGCAAACCGAAGCAAAATAGTAAGAAATAGTTCTTATATTTACAATATTAAACTTAAAAAAGCATCAGAATAATGGATTACGGAAAAGAGTTCGAAAAATACGCAACAAAACATCACGGAATTAACAGCAACTATTATGGTAAAATTACAAGTAGTGTAACGCCATATATTATGGAAGAGCGCCAAATGAATATTACGCAAATGGATGTTTTTTCTCGTTTAATGATGGATAGAATTATCTTTTTAGGAACAGGAATTAATGACCAAGTAGCAAATATTATTCAAGCTCAGTTGTTATTTTTAGAAAGTGTAGATGCTAATAAAGATATTTCAATTTATATCAATTCTCCTGGTGGAGGAGTGTATGCAGGTTTAGGTATTTATGACACTATGCAGTTTATAAAACCAGATGTAGCAACAATTTGTACTGGTATGGCAGCTTCTATGGGTGCCGTTTTAATGTGTGCAGGAGCAGCGGGTAAACGTTCTGCATTACCACACTCTAGAGTAATGATTCACCAACCTTTAGGTGGTGCACAAGGTCAGGCTTCAGATATAGAAATTACTGCAAGAGAAATTATAAAGTTAAAAGGAGAGTTGTATGATATTATTGCAAACCACTCTGGTCAAACAGTAGAAAAAGTACATAATGATTCTGATAGAGATTATTGGATGAAGGCAGATGAAGCAAAAGCGTACGGAATGATTGACGAAGTTTTAGCAAGAAAAAAGTAATTTTTTTAAGCTATTAGCCTTTTGCAATTACCCATTTGCAAAAGATAGATTTTTAAAGCATGCAGCTAAATGCCCAAAGCAAATAGCCAAAAGCGAAAAGCGAAATATAATGTCGAAAGAAGAAAATTTAGAATGTTCGTTTTGCGGACGAAAAAAAGCAGAAACAGACTTGTTAATAGCAGGTATAGATGCTCATATTTGCGATAAATGTATAGAACAAGCGCACGGAATTGTAGAAGAAGAAATTTCTGAAGCAAAATCTGGCGACTTGTCTAAAGATTTAATGCTAAAAAAACCTTTAGAAATTAAAGAATTCTTAGATCAATATATTATTGGTCAATTAGAAACTAAAAGAGCAATGGCGGTGGCTGTATATAATCATTACAAAAGATTATTACAAACCAAAGACGATAAAGACGATGTAGAAATAGAGAAATCTAACATTGTTTTAGTAGGTGAAACAGGTACCGGAAAAACCTTAGTAGCAAAAACAATTGCAAGAATGTTAAACGTACCTTTTGCTATTGTAGATGCCACTGTTTTAACACAAGCTGGGTATGTTGGTGAAGATGTAGAAAGTATTTTAAGTAAATTATTACAAGCTGCAGATTACGACGTAGAAAAAGCGCAAAGAGGTATTATTTTTATAGATGAAATCGATAAAATTGCAAGAAAAGGAGACAATCCTTCTATTACCAGAGATGTTTCTGGAGAAGGAGTACAGCAAGCGCTATTAAAATTATTAGAGGGTACGGTTGTAAATGTTGCGCCAAAAGGAGGAAGAAAACATCCTGAGCAAAAATTTATAGAAGTAGACACTAAAGAAATTTTATTTATTGCAGGTGGTGCTTTTTCAGGAATCGAAAGATATATAAGCAAGCGTTTAAATATGCAAGCTGTAGGTTTTGGAGCTTCTTTAGATGATGACAAAGTAGATGAAGAAAACTTGTTGCAATACATTATTCCTTCAGATTTAAAAGCTTTTGGTTTAATTCCAGAAATTATTGGACGTTTACCTGTTTTAAGCTACATGAATCCTTTAGATGCTAAAACATTAAGGTCTATTTTAACAGAGCCAAAAAATGCTATTATAAAACAGTATACCAAGTTATTTACAATGGATGATGTGGCTTTTTCTATAGACGAAGAAGCATTAAATTACATTGTAGAAAAAGCGGTAGAATATAAATTAGGAGCAAGAGGTTTGCGTTCTTTATGTGAGGCGATTTTTACAGATGCAATGTTCGATTTACCAAGTTCTAATGAAAAAGAACTTAAAGTAACGAAAGCGTATGCAGAAGCAAAATTATCAAATTCAACCTTAAAGAAATTAAAGGCAGCTTCTTAATTTTTTTTGGGCGTTACCACAAGGGTCAGGCTTTTGCACTCGCTTTTTTTGTAGAAAAACAAAAAAGAGCTCAAACAATTGCGCAATCCTTAACGCGTAGCGCAAACTAAAAAAGGAAGTTTGTAAAATATAATTTCAGACCTCACAGGTTTTTAAAACCTGTGAGGTCTTTATATTTATAAAAAAACTTCTTATTATATTTGTATACCTTTTAATTAAAACTCAATGATATTAAGAAGTACCATAGACCGCATTTTCGAAACAGCTAGAGTAGAAGAGGTTATTGGAGAATTTGTTGTGCTTAAAAAAGCAGGAAGTAACTTTAAAGGTTTAAGTCCGTTTACAGACGAGAAATCACCATCATTTATGGTGTCTCCAGTAAAACAAATCTGGAAAGATTTTTCTACAGGAAAAGGAGGGAACTCAGTTTCTTTTTTAATGGAGCATGAACATTATACCTATCCAGAAGCATTAAGGTGGCTAGCCAAAAAGTACAATATAGAAATAGAAGAAGCAGAGCAATCATCTGAAGAAAAAGCACAGATGAATGAGCGTGAAAGTATGTATTTGGTTTCAACCTTTGCCAAAGACTATTTTCATGATCTAATGCTTACTTCAAACAAAGGAAAAGCAATAGGATTATCTTATTTTAAAGAACGTGGTTTTACAGATGAAACCATTAAAAAGTTCGAGTTAGGATATTGTATGGATGAGTGGGATAATTTTACAAATGCCGCTTTAAAAAAAGGGTATGACTTAAAATTCTTAGCATCCACAGGACTCACAATTGTTAAAGAAAACAAGCAATTCGACCGTTTTAAAGGACGTGTAATGTTTCCGATACATTCTATGTCTGGACGTATTTTAGGTTTTGGAGGACGTATTTTAACGGCCGATAAAAAAGCTGCTAAATACTTAAATTCTCCTGAAAGTGAAATTTATCATAAAAGTAAAATTCTATACGGATTATACCAAGCTAAAAAAGAAATAGCCAAACAAGACAATTGTTTTTTGGTAGAAGGCTATACAGATGTAATTTCTTTTAATCAATCTGGGGTAGAAAATGTTGTAGCGTCTTCTGGTACAGCTTTAACACCAGACCAAATTAGGTTAGTAAACAGATTAACAAAAAATATTACTGTACTTTTTGACGGTGATGCAGCCGGAATTAGAGCTTCCATTCGTGGTATCGATTTAATTCTAGAGCAAGGAATGAACGTAAAAGTAGTTCAGTTTCCAGACGGAGAAGATCCAGATAGTTTTGCAAAAGCAAACTCCAACGCAGAGTTAGCTGCTTATTTAGAAAATTCTGCACAAGATTTTATCAACTTTAAAGTATCCCTTTTATTAAAAGATTCTAATAACGATCCTATAAAAAAGGCCGGTGTAATTAGAGATATTGTAACAAGTATCGCTAAAATTCCAGACGGTATTCAGAGAGAAGTTTACGTACAAGAATGTTCTAGAATTATGGACATTTCAGAACGTGTATTGTTTAGTGAGTTAGCCCAGTTGTTAAAAAAAGGGGCACAAGAAAAGAGTAAATTTACCAGACAACAAAACAATGCACCGCAAAACCCAAATGAGACTCCGCCAGAGTTTGCTAGTGGTAAAGAGCAAACTAAAATGGGCTTGGTTAAGGGAGGTGCTGTAACTAATCAGAAAATAGATCAACTTTCTATTTTAGAAAATGAAATTATTAAAATTTTACTTCTTTATGGAAATGAAGAAGTAGAATTTACGGAAGAGGTTGTAAATGTAGATGATGCAGGAAGAGAAAAAATAGGTACAAGAAAATATGAAAATACAGTTTCTGCAGAAATTTATGTGCATTTGCATGAAGATGAAATTGAGTTTTCTAACGTACTTTTTCAGGAGATTTATACAGAAATTATTCATCAATTAAATCAGTTAGAAAAATTAGATATAGATGGTTTAATTAATCATAAAAACACAGAGATATCTACCATTGTAACTTCTATTTTAATGGAAAAAGAAAATCCTAATAGACAATTAAGTAATTGGGAAGGACAAAATATAGAGGTAAAGTCAGCTTTAGAGGTTTTAGCCAAAGATGTGAATGATGTGGTGTATAATTTAAGACGAGTTTTAATAGGAGAGAAGATAGATGAGTTGATGAGTGAGGCGGTATCAAACCAAGGCGCACCAATAGATTTAGAGGTTATTAGAAATTATACGAGTCTAAAAATGAGGCTTTTTGAAAAGCTAAATAGAGTTGTTTAATATTATTAAATTGTAAAAAGGGTGTTTACACCTATAGTGAAAACTGATAATGATATAGATTTTTTGTATATTGCACTCGCAAAAAGAAAACCCTCATTATCATGAAAAAATTATTACAATTTTTAAGAATTATTCAATTATTTCTACTATTGCCATTTGAAATTTCAAAAGGGTCTAAGAAAAAAGCTTATATGAAGATAAAAAAAACGATGGTAGCTGCAAATTTACTTTAATTTCAAAATCTTAATAAAAAAGCCTTAATTTTATTTAAAAAATTAAGGCTTTTTTGTGCTTTTATTTTATTTCTTCGGGTATTTCACAAATAGGTATTGGCAACATTTTATGTTGGTTAATTCTATTTAATCTTGTGTAAATTTTAAAAACTTCTTGATTTCTTCCCGAAAAATCATTTTCAGATTTTCCCTTTTCTTGCATCACCATGGCCCATTCTAACTCATCATAAGAAGCGCCTATTTGATCTTCATCTGTTCTACTATCTCCAAATAAACCATCTGTTGGTTGTGCTTTTTGTATAGAATTTGGTACACCTAAAAACTCAGATAATTTATATACTTCAGATTTCATTAAATCTGCAATAGGACTTAAATCTACACCACCATCACCATATTTGGTGTAAAAACCAACGCCAAAATCTTCTACTTTATTACCGGTTCCGGCTACTAAAGAACTGTGTAAACCGGCTAAATAGTATAAAGTTGTCATTCTTAGTCTAGCTCTTGTATTGGCTAAAGATAAATCTACTTTTGGAGAAGGAGTTGCATTTGGAACTACATTTTTAAAATCTTCGAAAGTAGAGGTTAAATCTACTCGAACATCAGAAACATTATCAAAATTATTTTTTAATTGTGTAATATGTTCTTGTGCTCTAGTAACTTGAACTGGAGATTGATGAATTGGCATTTCTACACATAAAGTAGGTAAACCAGTTTTAGCACATAAAGTAGAGGTAAGGGCAGAATCTATACCGCCAGATACTCCAACTACAAATCCTTTTACTTTTGCATTTTCAGCATAATCTTTTAGCCATTTTATAATGTATTCGGCAACCTTTTCAGTCTTCATTGATAAACTATTTTAGTATTTTTAGCGTTCTTAAATCTAATGACTAAGGTACAAAGAATATGAGATTTTATTTTATGAATTTAATGGTTTTATGTGTTTTTTTTTCATGTTCTGATAAAAAAAACACTCAAATTGATGTTTCTACTGTAAATGTTGATTTTACCACAAAAAGATACGAAGTTGATTTTTATAATTCAACAGCAAAAACATTGCCCGCTCTTAAAAATGAATACCCCTATTTATTTCCAAAATCATTTTCAGATAGTTTAGCGATCTCTAAAATAGCAGATACGGACGAGCAAGAGTTATTTGCTGAAACACAAAAATTATATAAAGATATCTCTCAGCTAGAAGTAGAATTAAGAACCCTTTTTAAGCATGTTAAATATTATAATTCTAATTTTAAAGCGCCTAATGTAGTTACCATGATTTCTAATATAGATTATAATAGTAGAGTAATCTATGCAGATAGTTTATTGTTTATTTCTTTGGATGTTTACTTAGGAAAAACACACCGATTTTATGCAGATTATCCAAAATATATTAAAGAAAATAACAAAAGAGAAAATATAATTGTTGATGTTGCAAATACAATGATAGAAAAGCAATTAATACCATTTTCTAACAGAAGTTTTTTATCAAAAATGATTTATGAAGGTAAGAAGCTATATGTATTAGATTTGTATTTACCTACCATTTTAGATCAATTTAAAATTGGGTATTCAAGTGAAAAGTTAGATTGGGCTATTGCCAATGAAGAAAATATTTGGAAATATTTTATAGAAAAAAAGTTACTATTTAGTACAGAAACAGCTTTGAATAAAAGATTTTTAGACAATGCTCCTTTTTCTAAATTTTATTTACAGAATGATAATGATTCTCCAGGAAGAATTGGCGTCTGGTTAGGGTGGCAGATTGTGAAGTCTTTTATGCAAAATAATGATGTATCTTTGCAAGAATTATTAATTATTGATTTTGAAGAATTATTTCAAAAATCAAATTACAAGCCTAAAAAATAATGTCAATAAAACATAATTCACAAATTAATTTTGAAATTGGTTTAGATGAAAACAAAGTTCCAGAAGAAATTTACTGGACAGCAAACGATGGTGGTATAGATAATGAAGAATCTAAAGCGATTATGATTTCTGTCTGGGATCATAAGAAAAAAGATACTTTACGAATGGATTTATGGACTAAAGAGATGCCTGTAGATGAAATGAAGCAGTTTTATCATCAAACATTGGTCTCTATGGCAGATTCATTTGAACGCGCAACCGATGATCAGAAAATGAGTGCTACTATGCGTGATTTTTGTGATTATTTTGCAGAGAAGTTAGAGCTGAAATAAATACTACTTATTTTTAAACACAAAAAGGTTGTCCATGTTAATTGGACAACCTTTTTGTGTTTTTAATAAGATATACTGGTATTTATATAACGAGTTAAAAATTGATTGTATAACTATTTAGATTAGTTTATATCTACTAAAACTTCTTTAGGAGTATATTTATATTATTCCAAATAAGTGCAAAAGACAGAATTTTATTCCTTGAACTTAGATTGTTTTAAATAGTACAACTTAAATAAAAATACTTCATATATGCTTTACAAGGTATATATATTGCTTATTAAATTAAAGAGGTGCTATTTTATATGTTACAATTTTAAATAAAAAAAGAGGCTACATAAGTAGCCTCTTTTTTTATTTAATAGATTAATTAATTATTCATCAATTCTCTCTACCTCACCTATTGCATCAATAGGTTTAATCTCAACTCTTCTGTTTAATTGTCTTCCACCTGCATTATCATTAGAGAATTTAGGTCTAGATTCTCCATAACCTACTGGTTTAAGTCTATCACTTTCTATACCTCTCTTAATCATGTATTTTCTAACACTTTCAGTTCTTCTTTGAGATAAGTACAAGTTGTATCTGTCACTATTTCTATCATCTGTATGACCTTCAATAACGAATTTTACATCTGGTATTTTTTTCATTAATCCAATAATTTGGTCAATGGTACTGTAAGAAATTAATTTAATATCATCCTTATTAGTATCAAAGTAAATACTGGTTGCTAACAATCCAATTTGTTGGGTAATGTTAACTGGTGCTACTACTTCTTGTTTAGGACAACCTCTATTTTCTACAGGACCTGGAGTATTTGGACATAAATCTTTTGCATCCATTACGCCATCTCCATCTGTATCTACATTTAAAGGACAACCTTCATTTGATAATGGTCCGTATTCTAAAGGACATTTATCTTTAAAATCTGGTAAACCATCTCCGTCTGTATCTACAGCCTGACCGTTACCGTATACCATTGCACCTTTTGGAGTGTTTGGTTCTACATCTAATTCATCCATTACACCATCTCCATCTGTATCTACAATTGTAAATTGTGCTCCAGGAGCTTCTTCAGCAGCCCATATAATGTATTCTTTTTTCTTTCCTAATTTTAAAACAACACCTAAACTAGTAACAAAAAAGCTTTCCCAAGTCTGTTTGTCAGAAACAGCTGCATCTAAATGATCTTCATTATTAAGGTACATTCCTGTTCTAAATTCAACATCTATTCGTCTACTTATTTTTCTTTTTACACCTAGTTGTGCAGATAAAAAGATAGAACTTGCTTCATTTACACTATTTCTGTCTGGGTTGTAACCAAAGTCTACTAAAAGTTCATCTGGTGTTGCACCAGTTGGGTCTGTTTTATAAAGAGCAGAATCATATTGATGATATCCAACTCCAAAATAACCAGCCGCATGCCATTTAGTTGCATCCCTTTTAAACATGTTTGTTAAACTCACAATTAAGTTTAACTCAGCACCGTAAGACCTACCTTCAAATCGTAAGTCAGAATTACTAATAACATTATTTGGTACATATCTAAGAGAATATCCGTTAGAGAAAGATTGTACGCCTCCAGACATTTTGTTATATGTAGCTTTAAGTTCTAAACCTAAAATTGGGTTAAACATTTTATCTACATATACATAACCACCAAAATTCCAATAATTAGAATCATCAGCAACTCCAATTGAACGTAAATCTCCATGCATGATAAAATTACTAAAACCACCACCAATTGCCCAGGTGTTATTGTCTTTAATAATATCCTTACCTTTTACTTCGGTACTGTCGGTGTTTATTATGGTGTTTTCGGTAGATTGACCGAATGATTGAGCTATAATAGTACTGCTCAATAAAATAAATAGTATAATTCTCCTCATTTTAATTTGATTTTTTTGTTTTAAATAGTATAGGGGAATGATTCCCACAAAAATATATTTTTTTTTTTAAAAAAGCTTTATTTTGTTAACAATGTTCTTATAATCATCTTCATTGTTAAGAAAATCCATATCCGAAACGTCAATAACTTGCAAATTTAAACTTTTTTCAGTTTTAATAAAACTTTTATAACCATTATGAATACGTTTTAAGTATTCTGGTTCTATTTTTTGTTCATAAGCTCTTCCTCGGTTTTTAATGTTTTCTAACAGACGTTCTGTATTCTGAAATAAATAAATATATAAATCTGGTTTTGTAATTTCTTTGTACATTAAATCGAACATTTTTCTATATAAGAGATATTCTTCTTTTTGTAATGTTACTTGTGCAAAAATTAAAGATTTAAAAATATAATAATCTGAAATTATAAAGCTCTTAAATAAGTCGAACTGCGCTAAATCGTCGGTTAATTGTTGATATCTATCTGCTAAAAAACTCATCTCTAAAGGAAATGCATATCTTTCTTTATCTTCATAAAACTTTGGAAGAAAAGGATTGTCTGCAAAACGTTCTAAAACTACTTTAGCATTAAAGTCTTTAGATAGTAAGTTTGCTAAAGTTGTTTTACCTGCACCAATGTTTCCTTCAATAGCTATATAGTTATATTTTTCTGAAATAGAGATAGGTCTTTTTAAGGTTTCACTTAATTTTATTATTTCAGAGGTATCATCACAACCTTGTAAACATGCGGCAATTTCTTTTTTCTCTATAGGATGAATTGTAGTTGAAGCTATTTCTGCTAGAGGAATCATAACAAATTTTCGTTGTAACATTTTAGCATGAGGCACTATTAAGGCATTAGATAATATTATTTCATTATCGAATAATAAAATATCGATGTCTATATTTCTGTTTTGATATCCTTCTACAGCACTGCGTTGTCTACCTAATTTGTTTTCTATTTTTAATAAAGAGTCTATTAAGGTTTCTGGTTCTAAATTAGTTGCTACTTTTATACAAATATTAAAAAAATCATCACCTTCAAAACCCCAAGCCGGAGTTTTGTATATAGAAGATATTTTTTGAATACCTCCAATGCCATCATCTATCAAATTAATAGCATTTTGTAAGTTTTCAAGTTTGTTTCCCTGGTTTGTGCCTAAAGATAAATATGTAATATGTTGTATTTTCATTGTTGAGTGCAAAGAAAATAAAAGCATTCTATAAATACCCTATAAACCAAAAAAATCGCCAAAATTAATTGGCGATTTTTAATCTCAATTATGAGATACTGAAATAAGTTCAGCATGACATTTATTCTTCTTTTCTTGGTTCTCTTGGTTTTCTGTCATCACGTCCGCGATTATCTCTACTTCTGTTATCACGTGCACCAGAACGTTTATCATCTCTTGGTGGTCTTTCTACAAAACCTTCTGGTTTAGGTAAAATAGCCTTTCTAGAAACTTTTTCTTTACGTGTTCTTGGGTCTAAACCAAAGTATTTTACATCTAAGATATCTCCCATTTTAACAACATCAGAAACGTTATCTGTACGTTCCCAAGCTAATTCACTAACGTGAAGTAAAACTTCGTTACCAGGAGCTTCAGTATACTCTACAACAGCACCAAAATCTAACATTTTGATTACTTTTACTTCGTACACAGAACCTTTTTCTGGTTTAAACATCATAGATTCAATTTTAGCAATTACTGCTTCAATTCCTTCTGGTTTTGTTCCTAAAATTTCAATAATACCTTCTTCTGTTACAGCGTCTTCAGTAATTACAATTGTAGTTTCTGTTTCTTTCTGTAATTCTTGAATGTGTTTACCTCCTGGTCCAATAAATGCACCAATTAATTCATTAGGTATTCTTCTATTAACCATTTTAGGTGCATGTGCTTTAACTTCTATGTTAGCACCTGCAATTGTATCTGTTATTTTTCCTAAAATATGTAAACGACCTTCACGAGCTTGTTTTAGTGCATTCACTAAAATCTCATATCCTAATCCTTTTACTTTAATATCCATTTGACAAGCAGTAATTCCTTCTGAAGTACCAGTTACTTTAAAGTCCATATCTCCTAAGTGATCTTCATCACCTAAAATATCAGATAAAACTGCGTAACGATCTCCATCAGAAATTAATCCCATTGCAATACCAGAAACTGGTCTTATCATTTGAACACCTGCATCCATTAATGCCATTGTACCAGCACAAACAGTTGCCATAGAAGAAGAACCGTTAGATTCTAATACTTCAGATACTACTCTTACTGTATAAGGACAGTCTGCAGGAATCATTCCTTTTAAACCACGTTGTGCTAAGTTACCATGACCAACTTCTCTACGAGATGTTCCTCTTAATGGTCTAGCTTCACCTGTACAAAAAGGAGGGAAATTATAGTGTAAATAGAAGTTCTCTTCACCTTCATAAGATGGCATATCTATTTTCATTGCATCTCTAGATGTTCCTAAAGTTACAGTTGCTAAAGCTTGAGTTTCTCCACGAGTAAAGATAGAAGAACCATGCACAGATGGTAAATAATCTACTTCACACCAGATTGGTCTAATTTCGTCTGTCTTTCTACCATCTAAACGTAAACCTTCAGATAAAGTTAATTCTCTAACAGCTACTTTTTGAGATTTGTTGAAGTATTTACTAACTAAATCTCCATAATCTGCTAATTCTTCTTCGGTAAATGAAGCTTTTAATTCTTCTTTTACTTCAGCAAATGCAGTTGTACGTTCTACTTTAGATGTTCCTTTTTTAGCGATAGCATAACATTTGTCGTAACAAAAGTCATTTATTTTTGCTGCTAACTCTTCATCTTCTCTTTCTCCTTGGTATATTCTAGTTTCTTTCTTACCGAAAGCTTCTGCTAATTTTACTTGAGCAGCACACTGAATTTTAATAGCTTCATGTGCAAATTTAATTGCGTCTGCCATTTCTTCTTCAGAAATTTCATCCATTTCACCTTCAACCATCATTACAGAATCTGCAGAAGCTCCAATCATCATATCGATGTCAGATTCTGCTAATTGTGCTCTGTTTGGGTTGATTACAAATTCTCCGTTGATACGACCAACTCTTGCTTCAGAGATAGGGCATTCGAAAGGGAAATCTGATAATTGAATAGCTGCTGATGCTGCTAAACCTGCTAATGCATCTGGCATAACATCTTCATCATGAGACATTAATTGAATCATTACCTGTACTTCTGCATGGTAATCTTTTGGAAATAAAGGACGTAAAACACGGTCTACAAGACGCATTGTTAATACTTCTCCATCACTTGGTCTTGCTTCTCTTTTAAAGAAACCACCTGGATATCTACCTGCAGCTGCAAATTTTTCTCTATAATCTACTGTAAGTGGTAAAAAATCAACGTCAGATTGTTTGTAGTTAGAAACTACAGTACATAATAACATTGCTTTACCCATTTGAACAACAACAGAACCGTGTGCTTGTTTTGCTAATTTACCGGTTTCTAATGAGATAGTTCTTCCATCTCCAAGGTCTATAACCTCTCTAAATACTTTTGGAATCATAAATTTTAATTCTAAATTTTTAATTTGTTTGTTGTTGTGTTGTTGTACGTTGTTGCAATGGAAATTCAAAAATGCTGTTACTATTTTTGATTTTTTTTCCTGCCTTTGCAGGAATGCGGCTAATTAATTTAACCTTTTTTATATAGATTCTGTTTGTTAGTCAGAATTTAATACTTTTTTCTATTCTCTGTTTTGTGAGAATATTTTTCACTATTTTAAAGGAATGCTTTAAAATTTAAAAACAAAAAAGAGGAACGTTTATAGCCCCTCTTTTTTTAAGAATTATTTTCTAATTCCTAATTCTGCAATAATTGCACGATATCTTAAAATATCAGATTTCTTTAGATAATCTAATAAACTTCTACGTTTACCAACTAACATTACTAATGAACGCTCTGTGTTATAATCCTTACGATTACTTTTTAAGTGCCCAGTTAAATGGTTAATTCTGTGTGTAAACAATGCAATTTGACCTTCTGAAGAACCAGTATCGTTTTTTCCTTTACCGTGTTTTTCGAAGATGCTTTCTTTTACTTCTTTAGTTAAATACATTCCAATATTATTTAAATGATTATTATGTATATCAATGATATATTCATTGAAGCTGCAAATATATGATTATTTTTTTAATTTGATATAGGAAAATATATACATTATTTAGCTCTTTCTAAGATACATTGTAATCTGTTTAAGGGTTAAAAACTAAGGGTTTACTTAGTTTTTAACCTTTTATAAGAATGTTTTATATTATGCTCTAACAGGTATATTCTGAATTAGATCGATATACAGATTAATCTGTTTTTTTAAGTTTTTACGTTCGTAAATTGCATCTAAGAAACCATGTTCTAATACAAATTCTGATCTTTGGAAACCTTCTGGCAAATCTTTACCGGTAGTATCTTTTACAACTCTTGGTCCTGCAAATGCAATTAAAGCATTTGGTTCTGCAATATTAATATCACCTAGCATAGCGTAAGATGCAGTGGTACCACCTGTTGTTGGGTCTGTACATAAAGAAATGTACGGAATATTAACTTCTGCTAATTGTGCTAATTTTGCAGATGTTTTTACCAATTGCATTAATGAAAGTGAGGCTTCCATCATTCTTGCTCCTCCAGATTTAGAAACCATTAAAAAAGGAATTTTGTTTTTTATAGAGTAATCGATAGCTCGTGCTATTTTTTCTCCTACAACAGATCCCATAGATCCACCAATAAAAGCAAAGTCCATTGCTGCAATTACAATATCTTTTCCTAAAGATTTTCCAACAGCTGTTCTAACAGCGTCGTTTAATTTTGTTTTTTCTTGCGCAGCCTTTAATCTATCTGGGTATTTTTTTGTGTCTTCGAATTTTAAAGGATCTTTAGAGGTTAGATTGGCATCTAGTTCTTTAAACTTATTTTCATCAAAAAATAATTCGAAATATTCTTTACTTCCTATTCTTACATGATATCCATCTTCTGGGCTAACATATAGGTTTCTTTTTAATTCTTCTGTATCTATTATTTTTCCACTAGGTGTTTTGTACCATAACCCTTTTGGAGTGTCTTTTTTATCTTCTGTAGAAGTCTGTATTCCTTTATCCGTTCTTTTAAACCAAGCCATACTAGTTGTTGTGTTTTAGGTTATTTCTAAATTTATGTAAAAAAAAATTAGAACCGCAAATGTAAAAGTTTTTTCTTAAAAGTATCCTTTTTGATCTCTAAACTCATAAAAAAAAAGCACTTTGATTTTAATCAAAGTGCTTTTTAAAAATATTTTTAAGATAACTCTTATAAAGTATCTACATTGTTTAAGTCCGAGAATGCTTGTTTTAAACGTGCAATAAAAGTAGCTTCACCTTCACGTAACCATTTTCTTGGATCGTAATATTTTTTGTTTGGAGATTCAGGACCATCAGGGCTTCCAATTTGAGATTTTAAATAATCTGCTTTTTCTCCCATATAATCTCTAATTCCGCTCATAAAAGCATATTGCATATCTGTATCAATGTTCATTTTAATAACACCGTAACCAATAGCTTCTCTAATTTCTTCTAATGTAGAACCAGATCCTCCGTGAAATACAAAATCGATATGATTTTCTTCAACACCATATTTCTTAGTAATAAATTCTTGAGAATTTTTTAAGATTTTTGGAGTTAATTTTACGTTTCCTGGTTTATAAACACCATGAACGTTACCAAAAGCTGCAGCAATTGTAAATTTATCACTTACTTTAGAAAGCTCTTCATAAGCATAAGCAACTTCTTCTGGTTGTGTGTATAATTTAGACTCATCAACATCACTGTTGTCAACACCGTCTTCTTCACCACCTGTAATACCTAATTCAATTTCTAAAGTCATACCCATTTTACTCATACGAGCTAAATATGTTTTACAAATCTCAATGTTTTCTTCTAAAGGCTCTTCAGATAAATCGATCATGTGAGAGCTATAAAGAGGTTTACCAGTTTCTTCGAAATGTTTTTCTGAAGCATCTAATAATCCGTCTATCCAAGGTAATAATTTTTTAGCACAGTGGTCTGTATGTAAAATAACAGGAACTCCATAAGCAACCGCTAATTCATGTACATGTTTTGCACCAGCAATACCACCAGCAATGGCAGCTTTTTCACCTTCGTTAGATAAACCTTTTCCTGCGTTAAATTGTGCACCACCGTTAGAAAACTGAATAATTACCGGAGCATTTAAGTCTCTTGCTGTTTCTAAAACACCGTTAATTGTATTAGATCCAATAACATTTACTGCTGGTAAAGCAAATCCTTTTTCTTTTGCGTATTTAAAAATAGCTTGAACTTCTGATCCAGTTGCAACACCTGGCTTTATATTATGACTCATGTTTGTTTATTTTAATCATTAATTACCCATCAAAAGTACTAAAAATACGGCTGAATGTAAGCATAAAATAACGAAAACGTTATAGGTTTTATTCTAATTTTAGAAAGGGTAGTTAATACCTATATTATAAACAGCATTGGCAAAGTTGTAGTTTTTAAGCCATTTGTTACCAGCTAAATATGGCTCGTAAGTTTTAAAACCAACATCTAAACGTAAAATTAAAAAACTAAAATCTAATCTTGCTCCAAAACCAGAACCTACGGCAATATCTTTTAGAGATGATACATTATTAAATTTAGACTCTTCATCTACAAAGTTAGAACCAGTAATGTCCCAAATATTACCAGCATCAATAAATAAAGCTCCTTTTAATTTGCTAACTACATCAAATCTGTATTCTGCACTGGTTAAAAATTTAAGGCTTCCTACATTAAATTCTAGACCAGTATTTCTGCTTCCAGGTCCTAATTCATAAGTTTGCCAAGCTCTAATATCATTAGATCCTCCGGCAAAATAACTTTTTGTAAAAGGGATATCAGAATTGTCATAAGGAATAATTGCTCCTAAGAAAGTTCTAATTCCAAAAACGGAGTTTCCGCCTACATCCCAAAATTTCTTGTACTCTAAATCTGTTTTAAAATATTGAGCTAGAGGTATGTTTGCAAGTGTTTTTTTGTTATTTGTATTTTTTTTGCTTGATAGTAAGCCTAAGGCATTTCCAGAATTTGCAATTCTTACTTTAAAGAATGAGAAATTATTGTCATTAAAATTAGATTGATTATTGTAGGTATATGTGTATGCTAAAACGGGTATTAAGAAATCTGATGTTACTATATTGTACCTATTTAAAATATTTAATGCAGTATTATAATCATCTGAGTTTGTTGTTTTAAAGCTAGTGTCATTCGCTACTGTTTTCATAAAAGCCAATGCTTTTGGTACTTGAGTAGATATGTTGGTAGAAAGTGGGTGGTTAGTGTTGGTAGTAATATTATTTGCAGTATCGTAAGCTTTTGCTACGTTATCTAAATTTGAAAACTCTGAGCTGTAAATATCAAAATAGCTAGTAATGTTTAAGTTTTGTATGTATTGCGTGTTTAAAACTTCTAATTGAATTGTTTTTTTTGCGTTATACTGCCATTTGTAATCAGACAAAAATGTAAATGTTTGCCTGTCTAAACCTATGTTTTTTTGAAAACTAGATCCAATAGAAAACAAGGTTCTTGGAGACATTTCTTTAGGAACCAATTTATTTAGACCAAAAGGGGCAATAAGCCTTGGTATTTCTAAAGAAGCATCAGCACCAATTTCCCAACCAGGTCCACTGGTAGAGTTAAAGTAAGATCCTAAAAATGATAATTTTAGTAATTCTGCTCCTCTAAATGCATTTCTATTAGTGATAGAAAACTTTGCAGAAGAACCAATTTCTCTAATGTTAGAATGTGTTATTTCTGTTTCTAATCCTAACGTAAATTTTTCTATAGGTGCTAAAAAGATATCCATTTTTAGTTCATTATCAGTTCCTGAAATTGGAGTGAATTTGATATTGGTAGATTTAAAATTTTTAAGCGATTTTAAATGATTTCTTGTTAAATTTCTTAAGGTGTCTTTGTAAATACTTCCTGGTTTTAAAAATATTGATTGTGATAAGTATTTTGGGTTGTATTTAATTTTTCTATGACCTAAATAGTTAATTCCTTCGTACTTTAAAGAGTCTAATAGTGGTTCTCCTTTTCTTGTAAAAGAATAATCTGTAGTAACATTTACTTCCGTTACTTTTTGTACTTTATAAGGAGTATTTACATAGATTCCGTTTGTTTCTTTTAGTCTATTTCCAGAAATTAAGAAATCTACATTTGTTTTGTTATCGGTTCTTGTAGAGTCTACATAAAACCCCAAAGCAGATTCTGTAAAATTATAGACACCATTATTTCTAAATAGCTTTAAAACCCTGCTTGCTTCATTTCTAAAGGTTTTATCATTATATTGATTTCCTTTTTTTAAGAGTGATGGAGTCTTGGTGCTTTTATAAATAGAATCTAATACTAGAGACTCTATTTTAAAATTGATAGTATCTAACAGTGTTGGTTTTCCTCTATTTACTCTATATGCTACAGTCGCTTTTTTACTAATTGAATCTCTATTGATTTCTGAGGTTACTTTCGATTTAAAATAACCTTGATTTTTGTAATACGTTAACAAGTTGTTTTCGGTGTTTTTTACTTTTCTTTCGCTAACAATAACGGGCCCCTGGTAATTTAAAAACCATCTATTTAATCCAATAAAAGTTTTGGCGTATGCAATACTTTGTTTTTCAGAAAAAACATTTTTAATAAAATTATAAGAACGTAGGTTTTTTTCTCCCCATGTAGCAGGTGTTTTAGGTTTGTTTGGGTTTCCTATATTGTAAAAATACAAGCCAACGGGTAAGTTTAAAAACTTTGGATTGGGTTTTTGTAAAATGTATTTTTGAATATCACTACTTTTGTTTCTTACACTATCTACATAAATATAATTTTGAGTAAGCATGTTTTTTCCTTCCGCAACATGCTTTGTAGAATTACATGAAACTAAAAGGAGCAAGAATAAAAGGGATAAAGAAAGTTTTTTCATTAATTTAGCAGTGCTATCAAATTCAAAAATAGTATTTTTCGGCGGTTTATTTTCAATTACAATCAATTAATGAGTATCTCAAAAAATCAATTTAAATTAATAACAAGTTTATCTCAAAAAAAGTATAGACAAAAGCATAAATTATTTATAGCGGAAGGTATAAAAGTTGTGCAAGAAATCTTAAACTCTTCATTTGAGCTAGAAATGCTTTTTTGTACGGATGATTTTTCTTCGGATGTTTCAGAAGAAAAAACAGTTCGTGTTTCTGAAGCTGACTTAAAGAAAATAAGTAACTTAAAAACGCCAAATAAGGCTTTAGGTATTTTTAAAATCCCTGATGAAAAACTTAATTTAGATAAGGGATTAACAGTAGCTTTAGACGCTATAAATGATCCAGGAAACTTAGGTACTATTATTCGCTTATGTGATTGGTTTGGAGTAGAAGAGTTAATTTGTTCTAAAGACACGGTAGATTGTTACAACCAAAAAGTGGTGCAAGCAAGTATGGGGTCTTTAACTAGAATATCTATTCGTTATGTAGATTTAGCTAAATATTTAGCTGAAACTAAAAAACCAACTTTTATAGCAGATATGGATGGCGAAAATGTGTACAAAACAAATTTGCCTAAACAAGGGGTTTTAATAATGGGAAATGAAGCAAATGGTGTTTCTAATGAAATTAAAAATTTAATTACCCATAAAATTTCTATTCCAAGATTTGGAGATACTCAAGAAACAGAAAGTTTAAATGTTGCCACTGCAACAGCTATTTTGTTGAGTGAATTTAAAAGAAGTTACTAAGTATATATTTTTACAAACAAAAATAAGTTTATAAGCTAATCTTTATTCAAAAGAAAGTGTTAGAAAAAGACCACGAGTAGCTAAGTAGTTTATTGGTGATGTATATGGACTAGTTCCTCCAAAAGAGCCGGCGTTATCTTCTTTTAATTCACTAGGTAACGCAAAAACACCACGTATGGAAGGTGAAAATTTAAAGTAGTATAAGTAAATATCTATTCCCACACCAACCTCATACATATAATTACTTGTTTTTGTTCTAAACTGTCCTCCAGAGTTATCATTACCTTGTTCATTACTAGAAAAATTATAGTCATAAGAAACTCCTCCTAATACGTAAGGTCTAATGTTTTTATATCTGTCTGTACTAAATTTAAAGATTAAAGGGATGTGTAAATACGTAGAGTTTACCTCTCTTGTATCTCCATTAGGAAAAGAGTATGTTGGGTCTGTCTTGTTAATATAGGTTATCTCTTTTGTATTGGTCATTAAACCTGGTTCTAAGCGTAAATTTACATTTTTGTGTAAACGTAAATCTGCTATTAGACCTACATTAAAGCCCATAGTTGATTTAATATCTAAGGTTGTTTCTGTCCCGTTATTTAAACTGTATTTAAAATCATTCTGATTTAAACCAAGATAAAAACCATAATGTATTTTTCTTTGATCGAAAGTAGGTAAGTATTCTACTTTTTCTCTTTGCGCAAAAAAAGCAATAGAAATTAAAAGGAAAAAACCGAATATTATAAATTTCTTACTCATATTATTTACTTGCAGTATAAATTGTAGCAACTCCAAAAGTTACTGGTGTATCTTCTGTATGTCTAAACCCATTTTTTTGTAAAATATTGTTGAACGCTTCTCCAAAAGGAAAAGAATTTGCAGATTCTGATAAATAAGAGTAGGCAACTTTATCTTTAGAGAATAATTTACCGACAACAGGTAAAAATAAGTTAGTATATAATTTATAACCTTGCTTAAAAGGGAATTTTGTTGGATTAGAAGTTTCTAAAATAACCAAAACACCGGTTGGTTTTAATACTCTAGCTATTTCTTTAATACCTTTATTTAAATTAGCGAAATTTCGAACACCAAAAGAAACTGTAATTGCATCAAAAGTATTGTCTGCAAAAGGCATTTCTTCAGAATCGCCAACAATCATTTCTATTTTATCAGAAAGATTTGCTTTTGCAATTTTTTGATTTCCTACTTCCAGCATTCCTTCAGAAATATCTAAACCTACAATTCTATCTGGGTTTAAAGCAGCCATCATAATAGCTAAATCTCCAGTGCCTGTAGCAATGTCTAAAATTTGTTTCGGGTTGTTTTTGCCAACAATATTCACAACTTTTTTACGCCATTTAACATCAATTCCTAAAGAAATTACTCTGTTTAAGCCATCGTAATTTTCAGAAATATTATCAAACATTTGAGCAACTTGCTCTTTTTTGCCTAATTTAGAATCTTTGTAAGGGTTTATTTTTTCTGCTGACATTATTTTTGCTTTAAGCTTTAGCACTTTGCTTTAAGCGTTTTGCCCAAAGCATAGTGCGTATTACAAGTTTATCCGTTAATTGCTACTACTTCGTTAATCTGATTTGGTAACATTTCTTTTAGTAAGCTTTCTATTCCGTTTTTTAAAGTAGCGGTAGAAGATGGGCAACCACTACAGGCACCTTGTAAAACTACACGTACTATTTTGTTTTCTTCATCATAAGAACGAAAAGCGATATTACCACCATCACTTGCAACTGCAGGCTTAATGTATTCATCTAAAATATCTGAAATTTGTGCAGAAATTCCTTCTAATGCTACTTGTGGTTCAGCAACTTTACTTTCTGAAGCTAATTTTTCTTCTGTAGGTAATTCTTTAATAATCGTTTTTCCAGAAACTAAATATTCACGAATAAAAGTTCTTACTTCTGCATACACATCATTCCATTCTACCATATCGTATTTGGTAACTGAAACATAATTGTCAGAAATAAATACTTCCTTTACAAAAGGGAAATTAAAAATTGCTTGTGCTAAAGGAGATGATTTGCTAGCTTCATCTATATTTTTATATTCAACATCTGTTTGTGTTAAAGATTTGCTGCTTCCAAATTTCATTACAGATGGGTTTGGAGTTGCTTCTGCATAAACCTCTATAGCTTCTTTTTTAGAAGTTGGAGATTCGTTTACAACAACGCCATTGTCATTTAAATAAGCTTCAATTTGTTCTTTAACTTCTTCTTGTACATCTATCCATTCTAAAATGTCATAACGTTGTACAGCAATAAAGTTTGCGGTAATAAAAATCTTTTTTACAAAAGGTAAGTAGAATAATTCTTGTGCTAAAGGTGAGTTTTTAGCTTCATCTATATTATTATATTCATAACTTCCTCCATTGATTAAAATTTGATTGGTATTAAATTTTATAATGGTATTGTTTGTAGTTTCTTGAACTGTTATTTTTACGTCTTGCATGGTGCTAAATATTGATTTGCAAAATTAAGGGAAAAAAGGGAGATAGAATTGTTTTTGATATGTTAAATAAAAATCCGCTTGCGGATACTAGTTGTATCTACAAGCGGATTTTTTATGAAATATGTTGTTGTTTACAAATTAAAGCTAATTGATGCCGTAATTGTTTTATTGTCTATTTTTAATTCTGATGGGTTTACGCTTGGTTCTGTATTAAGGTTTGAGTATAAGTTATACACACCGGTTCTATTATTGTTACTAAAAGAAAAGTCTAGTTTCATATTCCCAAAGTTGTAACCTGCACCTAAAGAATATCCTTTTAAATTATCTGAGGCTATAGATGATTTGCTAGGATCTTGCTCAAATTTATAACCACCTCTTACACTTATTCTATCTATGCGCCATTCTGTACCTAAATTAAAAGAATGTGTGTTTCTTAAGTCGTTTTCAAAAAAATCATTTTCTTTTATAAATTCACCGTTAGATAATTTTATGTTTTTATAATTTCTGTTGATGTAATCTAAACTGATTAAACCATCCTTCCCAAAAATAAAAGCCGCACTTGCAGTAACTTTACTAGGTGTTTTTAATTTATAAGATATAAATTGACGGGGATTGTTTTCTGAAAAGGAGTAAACTTCATCCGGGAAAAAAGCTGTTTCTCCAATATCAATATCACTATCTTGGTTGTAATTTGTGTCTTGTAAGATTTCTGTATACCAAGTTGGTGTTTGGTAAGCTAAACCAAATCTAAAACTTTCACTAGCTTTGTAAATAAAACCTGCGTTTGCAGAGAAGCCGGTTCCTGACGTAAGGTTTTCTTGATATAATTCTACGTCTAAAATATTAGCGACTTTATCACTATTAAATTCAGTTAAAATAGATTTTTGAGTGAAATTTAAATCATAAAAATTAAGACCTAAACCTACATATAATTTATTTTTATGAACTGATGAAAAAGCGATGTTTAACTCTGTTGTTTCTCCGTTGTAATTTGTATTGAATTGCTGACCATCTGTGAAATTGTATTTGTTACTTAGATCACGAGGGTTTGTGTCAAATCTAGTAACGGCTTCATTTCCTTGTGCAGAAAAACTGTTTTCAAAATCGTTCGTAATTCTATAGTTAAAACCAATTGCAAACTTATTCCAGTCAGATCTGTAAGCACTGTCAAAAACTAATACAGCACCGGCGTGAGAAAGGTTGAAATATTTATTATCAGTTGTCGTCTTTCTTCTATCGTTAAAGTTAGCGTCTCCAAATTTTGCAGAAATATCTGTGTTTCTAGAGTTTATAGTTCCTGTAAAAAAGCTATTTGTAAATACAGAAATACCTGCTGGGTTAATACTCATTGCAGAAACATCTCCACCTAGTGCGCCAAAAGCACCACTCATAGATGTAAAACGAGCAGAACCATTATCATCATTTTTAGAAAATAAGACACCTAAATCTTGGTATCTTAAAGATTGAGAATAAGACGTAACTGATGCTGCGAATAAAAAAGCTATCGTTATAATTTTTTTCATACTAGTATTTGTTTGTTACCTTTTAAAGATTGTAAAACTTTCTTAGCCTCTTCTTCTAGATGAGGATGAAGAAGAACTACTAGAGCTACTGCTTCTGGTTGAAGAACTTCTAGTTGGTGTGCTTCTTGTTGATGAAGACCTAGTTGGAGTACTTCTTGTAGATGATGATCTAGATGAAGACGAACTTCTTGTAGATGGTGTATAGGTATTGTTACTTCTGCTAGAAGTATTGGTTCTACTTCTTGTTGATGTATTTTTTGTAGAACTTGAGCTTCTAGTTGTTGCAGCTCTGCTAGTACTTCTATTTGTTGATGAATTAGAGCTTCTAGTAGTAGAAGGTGTTGATGCTTTTCTTACAACTACAACTTGCCTGTTGTTTCTACTATTTGTATTGTTGTTTACGCTTGCGCTATTATTTCTTCTTGTTGTTGTAGAACGACTTCTAGTTCCGCTGCTTCTTGTGCCGCTGCTTCGTGTAGAAGTACTACTTCTAGTACTTCTTGTAGGAGTTGTACTTTTTCTTGTAGTTGTAGTAGAACTTCTTCTAGGTGATGTTGTTGTTGTGCTAGTTCTTCTACTTGTAGTATTTGTAGGTTGTCTATTTACAGTACTTGTTCTTCTGCTAGTTGTGGTGTTTCTGTTACTAGAATTAACGGTGCTGTTTCTTCTATATGTATTATTGTTAGTAGTTCTTCTACTGTAGTTGTTATTTCTGTAATTATTGTTTCTATAATTATAATTTGTGTACCTATTATTATAGTTTCTATATCTGTTTGTATACCCATAATGATAAGGTTGGTAATAATAAGGAGAATAAAAACCTACATTCCAAGCATAATAATTATGGTAAGGGTGCCAATAAGGATTCTGATTCCAGGCATATCCTCTATAATTCCAGTTTCTGTATCCCCAAGTATCGTAGTAGTTGTTTCCGTAGTAATTATCCCAATAAGGACTTTCAATTACATTTACATTTACATTTACAACTACATCGTTGTTACTGTTTTGACCCCAAGGTTGGTTAGATTTATAGTTTAAGGTTTCATCTATATCTGCTTCATCAATATAAATAGTATCTACAGAGTTGTAATTATCAACATTTGTAAAAACATCATTATTATCTACATTTTCTAAACTATTTAGTTTGTTTAAAAAATAATTCTCATTGTAATCATCATATTGATCCTGATTAACATAGATTGTATTTCTCTTTTCATTATTTGCTGTATCACTACCATAAATACCATCATCATTATACGCACTTTGGTAAGTACCACAAGAAACCAATACTAAACTAGTTGTAAGTATAGTTAATAGTTGGCTTAGGTTGAGATTTGTATATTTTAGTTTCATAATGAATATATTTAGATGAATACTTATTTTATTAATTAAATGTAGTTAAAACTCTTTAATTTATAGTAGTTTTGTGCTGTTTTCGTATATTATAACTAATTTTTAACAAACATTTACACAATAAAGGTTACAATATTTGTGCCAAACTTTTGATTATGAGTAAACATTTAACAAAAAGAGCCGACGATTATTCTAAGTGGTATAACGAGTTAGTAGTGAAAGCAGATTTAGCTGAAAACTCTGCCGTTAGAGGTTGTATGGTTATTAAACCTTATGGTTATGCCATCTGGGAGAAAATGCAAGCAGAACTAGATAGAATGTTTAAAGAAACTGGGCATGAGAATGCTTATTTTCCGCTACTTGTACCTAAAAGTCTATTTGAAGCAGAAGAGAAAAATGCAGAAGGCTTTGCTAAAGAATGTGCGGTTGTAACACATTATCGTTTACAAAACGACCCAGATAACCCTGGTAAATTAAGAGTAGATCCAGATGCTAAATTAGAAGAAGAATTAGTGGTTAGACCAACTTCTGAAGCAATTATATGGAATACCTATAAAGGTTGGATTGAATCTTATAGAGATTTACCATTATTAATAAATCAATGGGCAAATGTGGTTCGTTGGGAAATGCGTACACGTTTGTTTTTACGAACTGCAGAATTTTTATGGCAAGAAGGGCATACTGCTCATGCAACAGAAGCAGAAGCTATAACAGAATCTAAGCAGATGCAAGATGTTTATGCAGAGTTTGCAGAAAATTTTATGGCTATGCCAGTGGTAAAAGGTGTAAAGTCGGATAGCGAACGTTTTGCAGGAGCAGTAGATACGTATACTATAGAAGCTTTAATGCAAGACGGAAAAGCTTTACAAGCAGGAACAAGTCATTTTTTAGGCCAGAATTTTGCAAAAGCATTTGATGTAAAGTTTACTTCTAAAGAAGGAAAACAAGAACATGTTTGGGCTACTTCTTGGGGAGTTTCTACACGTTTAATTGGTGGGTTAATTATGACTCATTCAGATGATTTAGGTTTGGTTTTACCTCCTAAATTAGCACCGATACAAGTTGTAATTGTTCCAATTTATAAAGGAGATGATCAATTAGAGGCTATTTCTGAAAAAATGAATGTAATTGTAAAAGAATTACGTTTAAAAGGAATTTCTGTAAAGTTTGATACCCGAGATACTTATAGACCAGGAGCTAAGTTTGCCGAATACGAATTAAAAGGAGTACCAGTAAGAATTGCCGTAGGAAATAGAGATTTAGAAAACGGTACTTTAGAGATTGCTAGAAGAGATACTTTAGAAAAACAAATTGTAGCACAAGATGATGCTGTTTCTTTTATAGAGAACCTTTTAGAAGAAATTCAAGAAAACTTATTTAACAAGGCAATAGATTTTAGAAAAGAACATACAACGGTTGTAGATGACTTTAAAGAATTTAAGAGTGCAATAAAAAATACAGGTGGTTTTGTTTCTGCTCATTGGGATGGTACAGAAGAAACAGAAGATAGAATAAAAGAATACACAAAGGCTACTATTAGGTGTATACCTAATGATGCTAAAGAAGAGGTAGGTGTCTGTGTTTTAACAGGAAAACCTTCTTCTAGGAGGGTTCTTTTTGCAAAAGCATATTAGTTTTATAAAAAAAAAACATTTTTTTTTATAAAACTCTTGCAAGATTTAAAAAACATTGTATATTTGCAGCCGCAATTAGGATATACTTAATTGTTCTGGTCCGTTCGTCTAGGGGTTAGGACGCATGGTTTTCATCCATGTAACACGGGTTCGATTCCCGTACGGACTACAATGTTTTATTAAAAAAAACAAATTAAAGTATTATGGCAAATCACAAGTCAGCATTAAAGAGAATTAGAAGTAACGAAGCTAAAAGGTTACGTAATAAATATCAGCATAAAACTACACGTAATGCTGTTAGAGATTTACGTATTGTAGAAGATAAGAAAGATGCAGAAGAAAAATTAGTAAAAGTTATTTCTATGTTAGATAAATTAGCTAAAACTAATATTATCCATAAAAATAAAGCGGCTAATTTAAAATCTAAATTAACAAAGCACGTAGCTGCATTGTAATATTTTAAGCCTTAAAAAAATTAAAACTCTGAATAGTAATATTCAGAGTTTTTTTTGTGTTTAATTTAAGCTAGAACTTTTTATAGATACATGTTATCGATTTCCTTAAAATAGACAATATGTAATGTGTTTAAAGATAAATTGCAGAAATATATTTGTTATCTTAAAACTACTTAGAGAGAGTATATAGAGGTTTAATTATTGGTTTTTAGGCTTTTAGAATATTTCTTTAAAGTGTGTTTTGAGTACTGATTAAATATTTTTAAAAAAAAAACACTATATTTTATAATATTTACTTGCAGGAATTAAAAAACATTGTATATTTGCAGCCGCAATTAAGGCATTTTTAATTGTTATGGTCCGTTCGTCTAGGGGTTAGGACGCATGGTTTTCATCCATGTAACACGGGTTCGATTCCCGTACGGACTACAAGTTTTAATATAAAAAACTAATAAATTAAGTATTATGGCAAATCATCAGTCAGCATTAAAGAGAATTAGAAGTAACGAAGCTAAAAGGTTACGTAATAAATATCAGCATAAAACTACACGTAATGCTGTTAGAGATTTACGTGCTGCAGAAGATAAAACAGATGCAGAAACAAAATTAGGTAAAGTTATTTCTATGTTAGATAAGTTAGCTAAGAATAACATTATCCACAAAAATAAAGCAGCTAATTTAAAATCTAAATTAACAAAGCAGGTTGCTGCATTGTAAGATTTTAAAAGCATATATAATTAAAAGCTCTGAATGAAAATTCAGAGCTTTTTTTTGTTCTAAATTTAAATAATCATTCTTATAAGGTCTAAAAGTAGCTCTTACTTTTTAAAGGGGGAAGTATCTATTATTTAGATTTCTAATTTACTTTCTAAATGCTTTTATCACTACTGGTGTATAACTTTTAGTTGATACATTATTATCCTTTTAAATAGTCTTTGTAGTCTTATCTAAGAAGGATCAAGTGGATCAAGTTCAAAAGTTGTGGGATTTAGAAATTAGGCATAAATATTTGAGAGTCTAAAAAGGAAGAATTTGATTTTTCTAACACCTCTAAATTGTGCTCTAAAGGCCTTGATTTTAGCATTAAAAGATTCTGCAGAAGCGTTTGTACTTCTATTGTCAAAATAGTTGAGTATATTCTGATAATGTATAGACATTGTTCTAGCAATGCTATTAAAGCTTTTAAACTTCGCTTGTCTTATCTTTTCATAAGGGAAAGTAACTATTATTTAGATCTCTAATTTGCTTTCTAAAGGCTTTTATTCCTGGTTGTGTATAACTTTAGTTTATCCCTTTAAGTAAGGTCTTACAGTCTTATCTAAGAACTGTAATTAATTGTTAATAAAATAGGTTTTGCTATGGAGTTGGCTTAATGCTTATTCTACCAGTCGTAGTGTTTATGAGCATCTAATCTAATAAAGATAAAGAGTAAGATTGTAAATCCCCAAAGAGATGAACCTCCGTAGCTAAAAAAGGGTAGAGGTATACCAACAGTTGGTAGTAATCCTATAACCATTCCTATATTTACAATAACATGAAAAAAGAGAATAGAAGCGACACTGTAGCCATATATTCGTCCAAATTTATTAGCGTGTGTTTCTGCCAGATAAATGATTCTATACATCATCAACATAAAAAGAATAATAACCATGCTACTTCCTAAGAATCCCCATTCTTCACCAATAGTGCTAAAAATATAATCGGTGTGTTGTTCTGGTACAAAATCTCCTTTAGTAATATCTCCCTTTAAAAAACCTTTCCCTGTCCAACCGCCTGAACTAATTGTTAATTCTGACTGGTGTGAGTTGTATCCAATATTTTTTTTATCAGTTTTTAGACCTAATAATACTTCAAAACGATCTCTATGGTGTTGTTTAAAAATGTTATTATAAGTTAGGTTTGTTCCAAATACAAAGAGTGTGGCAACTATATAAAGTGCTAATACTTTATACCAATTAAAACGAAAAAATCTTTTACCTCCTCTATAAATAGCGTATCCAACACCTATTGTAATTAATAATAATAGGGTAAATAAAACGGAAGTATATCCGAAGAAAATAGTTGAAATAAAAATAACGATGGCCAAAGTACCTAATATAATATAATTTAGGGTTAATCCCTCTCTGTTTAGAACAAAGAAAAAAGCTAAGTAAATTAAAGCAGAACCTGCATCTGGTTGTAATGTAATTAATACAGCAGGTGTAAAAATAATTATAAAAGCCTTTATCTGGTTTTTAACTAAGCCTAAATTGTATTGTCTATCACTTAAAAGCTTAGAAACAGCTAATGCAGTAAATGCTTTTACAAACTCTGACGGCTGTAAACTAATGCCTCCAAAACTAAACCAAGATTTTGCACCATTTATTTCTTTACCAAATGGAAATAAAAGAATTAAGACAATCAATGAAATTATGTAGAATATACTGGAGTATTTCTCGTAAAATTTTGAATTAAAAAAAAGAATGATTACAATTAATGGTACACTTAAAATAATCCAAAGAATTTGTTTACCATAATTAGTAGAGAAATCTAATATTTGTGTAGTATCTTCTGTTTTAGATGCAGCATATATATTCATCCATCCAAAACCAACAAGAATTGCAAATAAGAAAACTAAAAGCCAATCGATCTCAGCAAAAATGTTATTTCGTTCTTGGCGCAATTTATTGAGGTTTTTGATTTAATTTAGCGTAAATATCTTTTAAGTTTAAGTCTAACATTCGTTGCTCTCTATATTTATTTTCTTTAGATATACTACCATTTATATATTTTTCTATAAGTAAACTGGTAATTGGAGCAGCAATTGTAGATCCAAATCCACCATTTTCTACAAAAATAGCTATAGCAATTTTAGGGTTGTCTTTAGGTGCAAAGGCTACTAGAATTGAATGATCTGGGAGTTGAATTTTTTGACCGTCTATTCTCGCAAAGTTTTCTGCGGTTCCGGTTTTTCCACAAATTTCAATACCTTCTACTTGGTTAAATCTCCCAGTTCCTGTTTTGAATACTTCGTGCATAGCTTCAACAACTGGAGAAAAATACTTTTTATCTATAGTTGTTTTTTTTGCAATTGTATATGTAGAATCTTTTATAGGAGTTTTATTCACTTCTTTTAATACGTGTGGTGTATAAAAATATCCTCTGTTGGCAATTACTGCTGTAAAATTAGCTAGTTGAATTGGTGTTGTTAAAACTTCTCCTTGACCAATTGCGTTAGATATTGTGGTAGAACCGTTCCAAGAATATTTATAAATATCATCATAATATTTTCCGGTAGGAATTAATCCGGGACTTCCGGCAGGTAAATCATACCCTAAATAATTACCCAAACCAAAACTAGCAATATGATTATGCCAAGTGTCTAAACCTTCTGAGGGTTTATTGTTTTTTTCTATAATTTTTTTATAGGTTTGAGAAAAGAAAGTGTTGCAAGATCTAGCAATGGCAGATTTTAGTTGTACTGGCCTTCCTGTAATTCCACAATGGCACCCCATAAAAGCACCTGCTCTGCTACCGTATCTAAAACCATGATGACAACTAAAACCTGTATCTTCTGTAATTACACCTTCTTGAAGACCAATTAAAGCATTCATCATTTTAAAAGGAGAACCAGGTGCATAGGTAGCCAATAAACCTCTGTCATAAGAAGGTTTACTTATAGTATCGTTAAATAGTATTGTAGAGTTTTTAGATCGTTTTCTACCAACTAACATGTTAGGGTCGTAAGAAGGAGCAGTAACTAATGCTAAGATTTCTCCAGTAGATGGTTCTATTGCTACAATTCCGCCTCTTTTACCCGACATTAGTTTTTGAGCATAAAGTTGTAGCTCAATATCTAAGGTTAATGTTAAGTCTTTTCCGTTTTCTGGAATGGTGTCGTATGAACCGTCTAAATAAGATCCTGTAACTTTATTTAAGTTGTTTCTTTGTAAGTATTTTTTTCCTTTTGTTCCTCTTAAGTAGTCTTCATACTGTCTTTCAATTCCATCTTTTCCAATTAACTCTCCTGGTTGATAGTAGGCATTCTCTTTTGCCAAAGTTTCATTTACTTCTCCAATATAGCCAAGTACATTTGCTGCAGCATTTATTGGATATTTTCTAATGATTCTTTTTTGAATGAAAAAACCGCTGTATTTATGTAATTTTTCTTGAAGAAAAGCAAAATCTTCTTTTGCCAATTGTTTTAAAAATACCGAAGGTAAATAAGGTGCGTAATTATCAGCTTTTTTTAATCTTTTTAAGAAATCTTCTTTATCAATTTTTAATAGATTACAAAATTCTATAGTGTCTAATGGTTTTACCTGGTTTGGTTGCACCATAACATCGTAAGAAAGTTGGTTTGCTACTAAAAGTTTTCCGTTTCTATCGTATACGTAACCTCTTTCTGGATAATCGTATTCTATTTTTACGGCAGAATTATGAATAGGATCATAACTGGCACCTCTAATTACTTGTAATTGAAACAGTCTTCCAATAAAAAGGATTCCGATAAGTGTTATTAAAATATAGAGTAAAAAACTTCTTTGCATTATTCGCTTTTAGTAAAAATATAAGTTCCCAGAAAAAATAAAATCAATGTAAAAACACTAGAATATAATGTGTTTAAAAAAACCATAGATAAATTATCGAGACTAAAATTAGCAAAAGAAAAATAAATAAGGTGATGAATTACTGTTAAAGTTACTACATAGTTAAAAACTTTACCAAAAGATTCAGATTTTAAGCTGAAGAAAGGGTAATCTGCAGGTATTTTTCTAAAATAAACATTCACAAAAAACAACCTAATATAAGCAATAAATAAAGTTGCAAAGGCGTGTATACCTCCAGAATCTGAAAAGAAATCAACAAATAAGCCTAAAAGAAAACTGATAAAAAGAAAAGAATATCTTTTTTCATTTAATGGGTATAAAATTACAAAGCTTATATAAAGATATGGATTTATATGCCCTAAAAAATTGATGTTATTTAGTACTAATACTTGTAGGAATAACAAGAATAAAAAAGATAAAATTTGATTTATACTTTTATTCATTGCTTGTGTTTTCTAGAAATTGTAGTTCTTCTTTATCTAAATTCTTAATAATATACACATAACCAAGGTTACTCATATCATTAAAAAGCTTAACATCTACTTGGTTATTAGCAGTGTTTCCTTTGTTTATTTTAGAGATCGTTCCAATAGGTATTCCTTCCGGAAAAATAGTAGATTTTCCTCCTGTTTCAATGGTATCTCCAATTTTTAATGGAGCTTGTCTAGGTATATCGTGTAACTGAACAATATTATAATCTACACTGTTCCATTTTAATGTTCCGTAATAAAATGAGTTTCCTTTAAGACGTGCATTAATACCACTATTCTTATTTAAAATAGATTGAACTCTCGTATAATTGTTTGATGAGTTTTCTGTAATTCCAATAATTCCTTTGCTATTAATTACAGCCATTTCTTTATCTATATTTTGGTTTTTACCTTTATTTATAGTTATAAAATTAAATGGTTTAGAGTAGTTATTTTTGATAATTTTAGCATTTGTAAAAGTGTAATTTTGATGGTATTTTGTTGAATCTATTATCGTAGAGTCAATATTAAAAATTACAGATTTATTTTGCTCTAAAAGATTTTTTAGACGTGTGTTTTCTTCTGATAATAATTTATTTTCAGACTTTAATCCTAAATATTCTGTAGAATTAGAAAGGGTTGTAAGAAAACCACCTGTAACACTATTCGCAGAGTTTATAAACTTGCTTTTATGAAAACTTAGGTTGTTAAAAGTAAAAGTTAGCGCTATTAACTCTAACAATATAAAAAACAGAAAATACTTAAACTTCTGAAAAAAATAGATAATCTGCTGCATTGTAAGAACTTAAAAACTACTATTTCATTAATACATTTTTGTATTTTTTTAATTCTTTTAACGCAATTCCTGTTCCACGAACAACTGCTCTTAAAGGATCTTCTGCAACATAAACAGGTAAATCTGTTTTTCTAGATAAACGTTTGTCTAAACCTCTTAACATAGAGCCACCTCCTGCTAAGTAAATACCTGTATTATAAATATCAGCAGCCAATTCTGGCGGAGTTTTAGATAAAGTTTCCATTACAGCATCTTCAATTCTTAAGATAGACTTGTCTAATGCTTTTGCAATTTCTCTATAAGAAACTTGTACTTGTTTTGGTTTTCCGCTCAGTAAATCTCTACCCTGAACCAACATTTCGTCTGGTGGAGTTTCTAAATCTTCTGTTGCTGCACCAATGGTGATTTTTATTTTTTCTGCAGTAGATTCTCCAACATGTAAATTGTGTTGTGTACGCATATAGTACATAATATCATTTGTAAAAAGATCTCCTGCAACTTTTACAGATTGATCACAAACAATACCACCTAATGCAATTACAGCAATTTCTGTTGTACCACCACCAATATCAATAATCATGTTTCCTTTTGGCTCCATAATGTCTATACCAACACCAATTGCAGCAGCCATAGGCTCATAAATTAAATAGATTTCTTTAGCATTCATGTGTTTTGCAGAATCACGAACAGCTCGTTTTTCTACTTCTGTAATTCCAGAAGGAATACAAATAACCATTCTTAATGCTGGTGGAAATAAACGCTTCTTAATAGAAGGAATCTGCTTTACAAATTCTTTAATCATCTGTTCAGATGCCTCAAAATCTGCAATAACTCCGTCTTTTAACGGACGAATTGTTTTAATATTTTCATGGGTTTTTCCTTGCATTAAATTGGCTTCTTTACCAATTGCAATGATTTCTCCAGTAATTCTGTTCCTGGCAACAATAGAAGGACTATCAATAACCACTTTACCGTTGTGAATTATTAAAGTATTTGCGGTACCTAAATCTATCGCAATATCTTCCGTCATAAAATCGAAAAAACCCATAAAATATCTTTGTTGTTTATTTTTGATGTAACTCTACAAACTTACTAAATTTCTGAGTGCAAATTACATATTAAAAATTAATGTTTAAAATGTCTTGTTCCTGTCATTACCATAGATATATTGTGTTCATTACAATAGTCTATACTTAGTTGATCTTTAATAGATCCACCAGGTTGAATAACACTTTTTATACCTGCATTATCTGCAATTTCTACACAATCTGGAAAAGGGAAAAACGCATCACTTGCCATTACACATCCATTTAAATCAAATTTAAAAGAATTTGCTTTTTCAATAGCTTGGTTTAATGCATCAACTCTACTAGTTTGTCCTGTTCCTCCAGCTAATAATTGTTTGTTTTTAACAAGTATTATGGTGTTAGATTTTGTGTTTTTACACAATTTAGAAGCAAATAACAAATCATCTAACTCACTTTGAGTTGGTTTATTGTTGGTTACGTACTTTAAATCTGATAATTGATCTGTAATACTATCTTTATCTTGTACTAAAGAACCATTTAAACAAGTTCTTACAGTTGATGTCGGCAATGCAACATCTTTCTGAATTAAGATAATTCTGTTTTTCTTTCCTTTTAAGATAGCTAATGCTTCATCAGAAAAAGAAGGAGCAATTACAACCTCGCAAAATAAAGTATGAATTTTTTCTGCAGTTTCTTTGTCTATTTCTGTATTAGCAATTAATACACCACCAAAAGCAGATACAGGATCTCCTGCTAAAGCATCTGTATACGCTTCACTAATTGTGTCTCTTTGTGCAAAACCACAAGCATTGTTATGTTTTAAAATAGCAAAAGTTGGTGCTTCTCCTTTAAATTCTTGAATTAAATTTACAGCAGCATCTACATCTAATAAATTATTGTAGCTTAATTCTTTTCCGTGAAGTTTATCAAACATTGCTTCTAAGTCTCCAAAGAAATATCCTTTTTGATGAGGGTTTTCTCCGTAACGTAAAACGTTTGCATTTTGTTCACTTGCTTTATAAACTATTTCATCTTCATTAAAATAGTTAAAAATAGCAGTATCGTAATGAGAAGAAATATTAAATGCTTTTGCAGCTAATTTTTTTCTTTCAGCAATTGTAGTTTCTCCATTCCCTTCAGAAAGTGTATTTAAGAAGCCTTCATACTGGTCCATAGAAGAAACAATAACCGTGTCTTTAAAATTCTTTGCAGCAGCTCTAATTAAAGAGATTCCTCCAATATCAATTTTTTCTACAATATCTTGTTCTGGTGCTCCAGAAGCAACTGTTTTTTCAAACGGATATAAATCTACAATTACTAAATCTATTTGCGGAATATTAAATTCTGCCAATTCAGCAACATCGCTTTCATTGTCTTGTCTGTTAAGAATACCTCCAAAAACTTTAGGGTGTAGTGTTTTAACTCTTCCACCAAGAATAGATGGGTAAGAAGTAACCTCGTCTACCGGAATTACATTGATTCCTAAATCTTTAATGAATTTTTCTGTACCACCTGTAGAGTAGATAGTTACATTTAATTCATTTAATTTTTTTACAACTGGTTCTAGACCATCTTTGTGAAATACCGAAATTAATGCGGATTTAATTGTTTTTGAAGTGCTCATTTAGTGTTGTGTTGTTTAAGCGTGCAAATTTAGGTAAAGCAATCTTCTAAGGCAATAAAAGATAGTAACAAAAATAGCAAGTAATTAACAACAAATATTAAATGAAATATTTAGGATAAGAAACACAAGAATCGACTACTCTGCATTTTCTAAAAAATCTCGAAACCAAACAATAAAATGATCTAAAATAGATTCGTTTTTTGTGTTATGGTTAGATGATGAGTTTCTAGAGGTAAATGTAGCAGTCGATTCGTGTTTTCTCATTGTTTTTAAATTTGATAAATATAAATTACATTATATTTATCAAAAATAAGAATAAATTAAATATAAATCAATAAAATTAAAGGATACTTGATAATTCTTTGCAAATATACTCTAAAAGTGCTTCGTCTTTTGCGGAAAATGTATTTGCTGTATGAGAATCTATATCAATCTGGCCGATGTTCTTGCCAGCAACAAAAATTGGTATTACAATTTCAGATTTTACTTTCCATCCACAAGAAATATAATTGTCTTGAGCAGAAACATCTTGTACAACAAAGTTTTCATTGCTAACAGCAACTTGCCCACAAATACCTTTTCCAAACGGAATAATAGTGTGTTCTGTTTCTTCTCCTGTATACTGAGCTAGTTTTAGCTCGTCTTTATCTCCGTTTTTAAAATAAAAACCAACCCAATCATAGTAAGAAATTTCTTTTTCTAAATAATCGCATATAGCTTGTAATTTCTCATCTTTAGATGTGTTAGATGAAATAATTTTGTCGATCTGTTGTTGTAAAATATCTATATTCATTTTGTATATTCGTTCTGTAAATAAGTCGCAAAATTAAATAAAATTTATTGTGAAGAAACATAAAAGCATCATCATTTTTCTAATTAAGTTTTTTGTAACTTATTTTTTATTAGTTACAATTTATAACAGTTACTTACAGCATTCTCAAGAAAAGGAAGGGATTTATAAAACAGCATCCATAACAACACTTGTGGCAGACCAAACGGTAAAAGTGCTTACTTTTTTCGATTATAATGTAGAAGCTATTCAGCATGATAAAGAAGTTTCTGTAAAACTAATTATAGAAGGTAAATATACCGCTAGGGTTATAGAAGGGTGTAATTCTGTTAGTTTAATTATTTTATTTATATCTTTTATTATTGCTTTTTCAGGGTCTTTAAAAGCTACTTTCTTATACTCTCTGTTTGGTAGTTTGTTTATTTATACAATTAATGTATTAAGAATTGCATTTCTAACAGTAATGATTTATAAATATCCAGAAAATCAAGAACTCTTACATGGTTTGGTATTTCCAGCTATTATTTATGGTGCTATTTTTATGCTTTGGGTTATTTGGGTTAATCAATTTTCTAAGTTTAAAAAATGAGTAAATACCTAAAAATAGTATTAATATTCTTGCTTTTTGTGTTGTTAATTGCTGTAAGAGCTTTTCAAACGAATTTGTTTTATGACCCTTTAATCATGTATTTTAAAAATGATTATTTGTACACAGGTATTCAGAATATAGTTGCTTGGAAGCTGGTAATAAATATGTTATTTAGGTATATTATAAATTCTGTAATTTCATTAGGTATAATTTGGGTGTTGTTTGAGCGTAAAGATTATTTAAAATTTGCTAGTTATTTTTTAATGATAGCATTTGTAATTCTTATTATTCTGTTTGTTTTTTTACTAAAGGATAATTTTAAAAGTGGCTATTTGCTGCCGTTTTACATTCGTAGATTTTTAATACATCCACTATTTTTACTAATATTGCTTCCTGCTTTCTATTATCAAAAAATGAGTAATAAGTAATTTAATAACCAATTTGATTTTGTTGTTGTAAATTTGCAAAAGCGATGAAACAGTTTTTTTCTAAAATAGCGTCTTTTCTGTTAGCACTTCTAGTGTTGTTTTCTACGTTTTCTTTTACGATAGAAAAGCATTATTGTGGAGATTCTTTAATAGATATCTCATATATAGGTGCTGCTAATGATTGTAGTTTAGAAATGCAAAAAATTACAGCTAATGAAAACTGTTGTAAAAATGAGGTTCATCAAATTAAAGGGCAAGATCAATTAAGACAAACTCAAGTTGATGATTTTGATTTTTCAAAACAACAATTTCTAGCATCGTTTTATATTTCTTTTAATGATTTATTTCTAGAACAAGATTCTAAAGAGATAAACTACAACAACATTTCACCACCTGGTATTCTTCTAAATTATCAGATTCTTTACCAATCTTTTTTAATTTGATTTTAATTTTTAAATCTATAAATATTGCCTAAAGGCGATAAAAATTAGCTTTATAAATTAAAATTAAAACATACAATGAAAAAATATATACTTAGTAGTTTTCTACTATTTATTCCTGTCATACTCTTTTCTCAAACTACATTTAAAGGGATGATTATGGACAAAAATAATCCTAAAGATAATTTAGGAGTTGCCAATGTAACTGTACATTGGTTAAACACAAACGTAAGTGCAATTACAAACAATAAAGGTTGGTTTATTATAGATTACAAACCTGAATATAAAAAATTAGTAGTTAATTATTTAGGGTATAAAACCGATACTTTAACTATTGAAAACTTAGATCCTATTCATCATTATATTACTCAAGAAGGTAATTTAGATGAAGTTATTATTAAAAGTAAACGAAATGCAATTCAGAAATCTTTTTTGTCTACCGCCAATATGTTTACGGTAAATTCAGAAGAATTATTAAAAGCAGCTTGTTGTAACCTAGCAGAAAGTTTTGAAACCAACCCATCTATAGATGTTAGCTTTTCTGATGCTTTAACAGGTACAAAGCAAATACAAATGTTGGGTTTAACGAGCCCGTATTTGTCAATTACACAAGAAAACATTCCCTCTGTAAGAGGTGCAAGTCAGGTTTTTGGAATGACTTTTACACCAGGTACTTGGGTAGAAAGTATTCAGATTACAAAAGGAGCAGGTTCTGTTGTTAATGGTTACGAGAGCATATCCGGACAAATAAATGCAGAATTGGTAAAGCCTTTTTCTGATAATAAATTCTTTGTAAATGCCTATTCTTCTTTAAATGGAAGACTTGAGTTAAATACACATTTTAACCAAAAAGTATCTGATAAATGGTCTACAGGTGTCTATTTACACGGAAATTATAGGGGTGAAAAATTTGATAAAAACAATGATAATTTTTTAGACAGTCCTTTAGCGAATCAAATAAATGTAATGAACCGTTGGCAATATGTAGATGCAGAAAAAGGTTGGGTGAGTTTTATTAATGTGCGTTTTTTAAATGATGAAAAACAAACAGGAGAGATTGATTTTAACCCATCTTTAGATAAAGGGACAAATAATACTTGGGGAAGTGAAATAGATACCAAACGTTTTGAGACTTCTGCTAAATTAGGATATGTTTTTCCAGAATTGCCTTTTCAAAGTGTAAGTCTTCAGTTTGCGTATAGCAACCATCAACAAGATTCTTATTTTGGACAAAAAATTTACAATATAGAACATCAAAGTATCTTTTCTAATATTATTTTCAATTCTATAATAGGGGATACTAGAAATAAGTTTAAAACAGGACTTAGTTTTACGCATGATAATTATGAAGAATTGGTAAACATTACTGAGTACGATAGAAAAGAAACTTCTGCGGGAGCCTTTTTTGAATATGCGTTCGATAATTTGAATGATTTTAGTTTAACAGCAGGTTTGCGTATAGATACTCATAATTTATTAGGAACTTTTGTAACCCCTAGAATTCATGCAAGATATGTACCTTGGGAAAACAGTGTTTTTAGAGCATCTGCAGGAAGAGGAAAAAGAAGTGCTAATATTTTTGCAGAAAATCAACAATTGTTTGCAAGTTCAAGAGTTATTAATATTGATGATGTTGGTGGTAATATCTACGGATTAAATCCGGAAGTTGCATGGAACTACGGAGTTTCTTACATGCAAAGATTTAATTTATTCAATAAAAAAGGAGATGTTACTTTCGATTTTTATCAGACAGATTTTACAAACCAAGTAGTGGTAGATTGGGAAAATCCACAAGAAATAGCATTCTATAATTTAAACGGAAAAAGTATCGCAAATAGTTTTCAGGTTGAATTGAATTATAACATTGCACCGTATTTTAATTTTAGAACAGCGTATAAGTATTTTGATATTTCTACGGATTATACTTCGGGGAATTTGCAAAAACCGATTCAACCTAAAAATAGATTTTTTGCAAACCTTTCTTATGAAACACCTGTAAAAGAAAATAATGCACACTGGAAATTTGATGTTACTTTTAATAACATTGGGGAGCAGCGTTTACCAAATACTGCGCCTAACCCAGCACAATATCAGTTGGCAACATATTCAGGTTCTTATCAATTGTTAAATTCACAAATAACCAAAGTGTTTTCAGACAAGTTTGAAGTGTATATTGGTGCAGAGAACTTGACAAATGTTCAGCAGAAAAATCCTATTTTAGGTAGTGACAATCCTTTTGGGGCCTATTTTGATAGTACCATTGTGTATTCTCCAATTTTTGGAAGAGCATTTTATACAGGATTAAGATTTAAGATTAAATAACCCACGCAGTGGAAATAAGTAACATAATATAAAATTAGAAAAAAATGAAAAAATTACTATTCGTATTCAGTTTATGTTTGATTGGTTTCTCTACACAATCACAAGAAGTAAAAAAGAATAAAAGTGCAAAAGTATCTATAGAAGTAGATGGTATTTGTGGTATGTGTAAAAAACGTATAGAAACAGCTGCTTTAAAAACAAAAGGTGTAAAGTTTGCAATTTGGAGTGTAGAAACGCATCAGTTAAATGTAATTTTAGACGAACGTAAAACCGATGTTGAAACGATTCAGCAAAGTGTTTTGGCTGTAGGTCATGATATTGTTTTAGATAAAGAAAATACATTAATTGCAACAGATGAAGCGTATGGTTCTGTACATGGTTGTTGTAAGTACAGAGAAGAAGAAATAATTAAAGACCATAATGGAGAATTGAAAAAGCAAAAGAAGAATTAAATTCAAAACCCTTCAGGTTTTTAAAACCTGAAGGGTCTGTTTATATAAAAAAAATCCGTTAGAAAATTTTCTAACGGATTTTTTTATTTAAGATTTCTCCATAAAGTCGAAATGACAAAAAGTGGAGAAAAAATGTTTATCTATAGCGATTCGCTATTACATCATTCCTGGCATTCCACCACCCATTGGAGGCATTGCAGGAGCATCTTCTTTAATATCTACTAAAGCACACTCTGTAGTTAAGATCATACCAGCAACAGATGCAGCATTTTCTAATGCAACACGCGTTACTTTTTTAGGATCTATAATTCCAGCTTCTAGCATATCTACATACACATCATTCTTAGCATCATAACCAAAGTCTTTTTTACCTTCTAAAACTTTGTTTAAAACAACAGAACCTTCACCACCAGCATTCTCGACAATAATTCTTAGAGGAGCTTCAATAGCTTTGTTAATAATTTGCACACCTGTAGTTTCGTCTAAATTATCTGTAGTAATTTTTTCTAAAACTCTTTTAGCACGTACTAAAGCAACACCACCACCGGCAACAATACCTTCTTCTACTGCAGCTCTTGTAGCATGTAAAGCATCATCAACTCTATCTTTCTTTTCTTTCATTTCTACTTCAGAAGCAGCACCAACATATAAAACAGCAACACCACCAGCTAATTTAGCCAAACGTTCTTGAAGTTTTTCTTTGTCATAATCAGAAGTTGTAGTTTCAATCTGAGCTTTAATCTGGTTTACTCTTGCTTTAATAGCATCTGCATTACCAGCACCATTTACAATTGTAGTATTGTCTTTATCAATAGTAATACCTTCTGCAGTACCTAAAAGGTCTAAAGTAGCATTTTCTAAAGAGAATCCTCTTTCTTCAGAAATTACAGTTCCACCAGTTAAAATAGCGATGTCTTCTAACATTGCTTTTCTTCTGTCTCCAAAACCTGGCGCTTTAACAGCGGCAATTTTTAAACCACCACGTAATTTATTTACCACTAAAGTAGCTAATGCTTGTCCGTCTACATCTTCAGCAATAATTAATAAAGGACGTCCAGATTGAGAAACTGGTTCTAAAATTGGGAGAATTTCTTGTAAGTTAGAAATCTTTTTATCGAACAATAAGATATAAGGATTTTCTAAATCTGCAATCATTTTGTCTGCATCTGTAACAAAATAAGGAGATAAATAACCTCTGTCAAACTGCATACCTTCTACAACATCAACATATGTTTCCATACCTTTTGCCTCTTCAACAGTAATAACTCCTTCTTTACCAACCTTGGCAAAAGCAGTAGCTATTAGGTCTCCAATAACAGCATCGTTATTTGCAGAAATTGCGGCAACTTGTTGAATTTTTTCAGAAGAATTACCAACTTTTTTAGCTTGTTTTTCTAAGTCTTCAATAATGGCAGCAACAGCTTTGTCTATTCCACGTTTTAAATCCATTGGGTTTGCACCTGCAGCAACGTTTTTTAAACCTTCTTTTACAATTGCTTGTGCAAGAACAGTAGCAGTTGTTGTACCATCACCAGCTAAATCGTTGGTTTTAGAAGCAACTTCTTTTACCATTTGAGCTCCCATGTTTTCTAGCTCGTTTTCTAACTCAATTTCTTTTGCTACAGAAACTCCATCTTTAGTAACTGTTGGTGCTCCAAAAGATTTAGAAATAATTACGTTTCTTCCTTTTGGTCCTAAAGTTACTTTTACTGCATTTGCTAAAGCATCAACACCACGTTTTAATCCGTCTCTTGCTTCAATATCAAATTTTATATGTTTTGCCATTGTTTTTAATTTTTTTTTTAGCTGTTAGCTAAAATAAGTTACTATGAATTTTATTTTTTGATTTTGCTAAAGGCAAATAGCCAAAAGCAAATAGCGTTTTAAATAATCGCTAAAATATCAGACTCACGCATCATTAAATAATCTTTACCTTCTAACTTTAAATCTGTACCACCGTATTTGCTATATAAAACAGTGTCTCCAATTTTTACAGTTAAAGGCTCGTCTACCTTTCCGTTTCCAACAGCAACAACAGTTCCTTGTTGTGGTTTTTCTTTTGCGTTATCAGGTATAATTAATCCTGACGCTGTTTTTGTTTCTGCTGGAGCAGGCTCTACAAGAACTCTGTCTGCTAAAGGTTTAATGTTTAATCCCATTGTTATATTTTTAGATAATTAATTTATATGTTACTAACAGTAAATTGTCAGAAATTGTGCCATTACACTAAAACTGACAATTTTTCTTTGATTGATTTTATTGTTAAATTTTAGGCGCAAAAAAAATGCCAACGTGTCATTTACGTTGGCATTTTAAATTATCTCTAACGGATAGTTAATTTAAACTATCGTTAGTTATAGGAGTTGTGTTTTCAACAGGTGTAGAAGTTTCAATACCATCTAAAGTATCGTTTAACTGAAAGTTGTTGTCTCCACTTCTTGGAATTGCAAAGTTTGCTAATAAAATTAAGGCAAACATAGCAATAGCTAAAGTCCAAGTTGTTCTGTCTAAGAAATTGTTAGTGTTTTGTACACCACCCAAAGATTGTGCTCCACTACCTCCAAAAGAAGAAGTTAATCCTCCACCTTTAGGATTTTGAACCATCACAATTAAGATTAATGCAACGGCTACAATCAAAATTAGAATTAAAAATGCTGTGTAACTCATGATTTATTTTTTTGTAAAATTTGTATTCTTTTAATTTGGTCTGCAAAGAAACCACTTTTTTCTGGATATTTCAAACTTAAAATTCTATAAGCTTGCATTGCATTTTCATACTTTTTTTGTTCTAAATAAACTTTAGCTAATGTTTCTGTCATTAAAGATGAATCTTGGCTGTTTTTAGCAACCGGTACAGCTACTATTTTATCTTTGGCTAAAGGCTTAATTTTAGGATTATTTTCTATAAAAGTGTTTATTAAGTTCTCTTTTTCTGTAGGTTTTTCTACAGCGGTTTTTTCTATGAGCTTTTTTTCTTCTCTAACAATAGGCTTTCTAGATGATAGTTGTAGCCATTCTCCAAAAGAGTGATTCTCTGCAGAAGAAAAAGAAATAGGCTTACCAATTTCTAATGCCGTTTCTATTTCAACAATATTTTCTGAAACTACTATTGCTTTCTTTATTGGAGTTTCAATAATTTTAGAAGGAGTTGCAATTGTTTTTTCTGCGGATATTTTTTCAAATATTTGTTGATGAATATTTTCTTTCTGATTATTAAAATTGGTTGTAGTAATATAATTGAACAATAAAGTTCTGTCTGTGGTGTAAGCAGCGGTTACTTTTAATTCGTTATTATATTTAAAACTATCCTGATTTTTCAAACCTTTTAAATACAAAACCCTAGCTGCTTGAAAATACGGATATTCTTCAACAATAGTTTTTAATTCAGCAGTTTCCACTTCCTGAATTTGAGTTTTATTTTTTATTAAATTGATGAAAATATTTGATTTCAAACCTTAGTTATTTTTATCTCTTTTTTACTGAATACTGCAACTGAACACTGTATACTTATAATATTACCATTTTGCAACGGAAGCATTAAAAATATCTTGTGTTAATCTCTCCATAATTTCATCTAATGCAGCTTCTAAAACACCACCTGTAAGTTGTGCATCTGCAGCAAAGTCTGAGTAAAATGAGAATTGTTTTTCAAAATCATCTTTTTCTATCAGTTTGTTTACAAAACGAACATTTACTGTTATTGTAAGTCTATTTTGAGCAGCAGTTTGGTCTGCAGTAGCACTCATAGGGGTAATTCTATAACCCGTAATTTCTCCGCTAAAATATAAATCTCCATTAGAGGTTACTGTGGTTAAGTTGGTTTGTCTTGTAAATAAATCTAGCATGTCTTGGGTAAAACGCTGACTTAAAGTTGGCTCTACTAAAGATGCTTGATTCGGAAAAAAATCTATTTGTAAGGTTTTTGCATCACCGGTACTTCCTCCCGTAAAAGAGTATGCACCACAAGCAACAAAAAATAAAGTGCTTAATGAGAATAATGTTATGTAGAGTATTTTTTTCATTGATTTTGTCTGGTCGAGCGCAGTCGAGACCTAAAAGATTTACTTATTAATACCTCTCGACGGCGCTCGAGGGGACAGTTTTTAGAGATTAAACAATTCAACTTTTAAACAATTACACATTCTTTTACAAATCGTATTGTTTAATTTTTCTGTACAAAGTTCTTTCAGATATCCCTAGTTCTTTAGCGGCCAACTTACGTTTATTGCTGTTTTTCTCTAAAGATTTTTTAATCATTTCTACTTCCTTGTCTTGTAAAGATAAAGATTCGTCTTCTTCAATCGTCTCAATAAAATCATAATCTTTTTCTGTAGATGAGTTTTGCGGAATATTCATTACTTCTACATTAGATTTATGAGCATCTTTGTTTTCATACATCTTTTCAATTAATTGATGATGTTCTTCTTGCACTTCCTCTACATTACCACTTTTCATTAAATCGAGCGTCAACTTTTTTAAATCGTTGATGTCATTACGCATATCAAATAAAATTTTGTACATAATATCTCGTTCGGTAGAAAAGTCATTTTCCTTTTTACCACCAATTACAGCAGGTAAATTACCATTGTTATTAGGTAGGTATTGCTGTAGTTTAAGACCGGAAATAACTCTTTCTTCTTCAATAACCGAAATTTGTTCTGCTAAGTTTTTTAACTGACGAATGTTTCCTGGAAAACGATAGTTTAATAACATTTTTACAGCATTATCATCTAAACGAATAGAAGGCATTCTGTATTTCTGTGCAAAATCTGCCGCAAATTTCCGAAACAATAAATGAATATCTTCACTACGTTCTCTTAAAGCAGGTAAATGAATCTCTACAGTACTTAATCTATAATATAAGTCTTCTCTAAATTTTTCATTATGAATAGCAGATTGCATGTTTACGTTGGTTGCCGCTACAATTCTAACATTTGTTTTTATTACTTTAGAAGAACCAACTTTTATAAATTCGCCATTTTCTAATACCCGTAATAAACGTACTTGCGTTGTAAGTGGTAATTCACCAACTTCATCTAAAAAAATAGTACCTCCATCGGCAACTTCAAAATACCCTTTACGGTCTTGTGTTGCTCCTGTAAATGATCCTTTTTCATGACCAAATAATTCACTGTCTATTGTTCCTTCTGGTATTGCACCACAGTTTACTGCAATGTATTTTGCATGTTTTCTGTGTGATAATTGATGTACAATTCTGGGGATATTTTCTTTACCAACACCACTTTCTCCAGTAACTAAAACAGAAATATCTGTAGGCGCAACTCTAAGAGCTTTTTCTAAAGCTCTATTTAAGTGAATATCATTACCGATAATTCCAAAACGTTGTTTTAATGCTTGTAAGTTTTCCATATAGCCCCTTTTAATTTCCCCGAAGGGGAAAACACTTATTTCTTTTTACTTTTTTAAAGTCAAGAATCTTTTTATTCAAGAAACATTATGTCTTGGTTCTTGTCTCTATCAGTCTTATCTCTCTTTTTTTTACCCACAACAGTTTCCTTCCCTTTAGGAAGGATTAAGGATGGCCTGTTTTAATTATTATCAGAATAGCCAATAACGGTTCCTTTTAAGGTGGCAGAAGTACAATCTTCTACTTTTACCATTACAAAATCGCCTAATTTATAATCTCCTTTATCAAAAACAGCTACGGTATTTTGGGTGTTTCTACCTTTCCATTCATTTGGGTTTTTCTTAGAAGTACCTTCAATTAAAAATTCTTCTGTCTTCCCTAAATGTTGTTGCGTTCTGTATAAAGCGTGTTCTTGTTGTAAATCGATTATTTCTTGTAAACGACGTTTTTTTGTAGCAAAAGGTACATCATCTACCATTTTCTTAGCGGCTAAAGTTCCGGGTCTTTCAGAATAGGTAAACATAAAACCGAAATCGTATTTTACATATTTCATTAAATCTAAAGTATCTTGATGATCTTCTTCTGTTTCTCCACAAAAACCAACAATCATATCTTGACTTAAAGACATTTCCGGAACAATCTTAAAAATATTATCAATTAACTCGATATATTCTTCACGAGTATGTTGTCTGTTCATTGCTTTTAGCATGTTATTACTACCGCTTTGTACAGGTAAATGTAAATATTTACAAATATTTTTGTGTTTTGCTATTGCGTGAATTACATCTAAACTAATATCCTGCGGATTAGAAGTTGCAAAACGAAAACGTGTTTTTGGAAATTCTGTAGCACACATATCTAATAATTGCGCAAAATTTACAGCAGTTGCTTGTGCCATTTCAGATGCTTTGCTAAAGTCTTTCTTTAAGCCTCCACCATACCATAAGAAACTATCTACATTCTGACCTAAAAGTGTAATTTCTTTAAAGTTTCTATCTACCATAGATTGAATTTCTTCAAGAATACTCTTCGGGTCACGGCTTCTTTCTCTTCCTCTTGTAAAAGGAACCACACAGAAAGTACACATGTTGTCACAGCCTCTAGTTATAGATACAAATGCAGTAACACCGTTAGAATTTAAACGAACAGGAGAAATATCACCGTAGGTTTCTTCTTTAGATAAAATTACATTTACGGCATCTCTACCAGCATTTACTTCTTCTAGTAAATTAGGTAAATCTTTATAAGCATCTGGACCAACAACTAAGTCTACAATTTTTTCTTCTTCTAAAAACTTTTCTTTTAAGCGTTCGGCCATACAACCTAAAACACCTACTTTCATGTTTTTGTTTACTTGTTTTACAGCATTATATTTCTGTAATCTTTTACGAACAGTAGTTTCTGCTTTTTCTCTAATAGAGCAGGTGTTTACTAAAACTAAATCTGCTTCTTCAAGAATTTGAGTTGTATTGTAGCCTTCTTTATCTAAAATAGCAGCTACAATTTCACTATCATTCATATTCATTTGACAGCCGTAGCTTTCTATGAATAATTTTTTAGTGTTGTTTTTTTTATTTTCGGTAACAAGGGCTTTCCCTTGTATTTTCTCGTCTATGATTTTTTCTACGTGTTCCATCTTTCAATTTATCATTTAAAGGTGAGCAAAGATACAACCAAATTTAATTTATTGTGACAAATTGGCAGAAAAAATATTGATGCATTTCTGTATTTATTTAGCGAAAATTGGCAAAATAATTTTTTTTACAAAAAACTAACTACTTTTGCAACCAAAATAGTGCGTTTTTAACGTGTTTTAGCGACAAAAGAGAGATAAATGGCAAAGAATTTAGTAATTGTAGAGTCACCAGCAAAGGCAAAAACCATCGAGAAATTTCTTGGAAAAGATTTTCAAGTAGAATCTAGTTATGGGCATATTGCAGACTTACCATCCAAAGAATTGGGTATTGATGTAGAAGGAGATTTTAGTCCGAAATATATTATTTCTGATGATAAAAAGCCAGTTGTTAAAAAACTAAAAGCTTTAGCAAAGAAAGCAGATATTGTATGGTTAGCAAGTGATGAGGATCGAGAGGGTGAGGCAATTGCTTGGCATTTAAAAGAACAATTAGGTTTAAAGGATGAGAATACAAAACGTATTGTTTTTCATGAAATAACAAAAAATGCCATTTTAAAAGCAGTCGATAATCCAAGAGATATAGACTATAATATGGTAAATGCACAACAAGCACGTAGAGTTTTAGACAGACTTGTTGGGTATGAGTTATCGCCAGTTTTATGGCGTAAAGTTAAAGGAGGTTTGTCTGCAGGTAGAGTACAATCTGTAGCGGTTCGTTTAATTGTAGAAAAAGAAAGAAGCATTCATGAGTTTAATGCGGAAACACATTATAAGGTAGTTGCAGAATTTTCTAATGTTGAAGGTAAAACTTTTAAAGCAACGATTCCAAAGAATTTTGATACTAAAAAAACAGCAGAAAATTTCTTAAAATCGTGTGCAAATGCAGATTTTTCGATCGCAGAGTTAACAAAGAAACCTGCAAAGAAATCTCCAGCAGCACCTTTTACAACGTCTACGTTGCAACAAGAAGCATCTAGAAAATTAGGTTTTCCTGTTGCAAAGACCATGCAAGTTGCACAACGTTTGTATGAAGCCGGTTTAATTACCTATATGAGAACAGATAGTTTAAATTTATCTGTTGATGCAAGAAATGCTGCCGAAGAAGAAATTACTAATTATTACGGAGCAGAATATAGTAAACAACGTGTTTTTAAAACGAAGTCTAAAGGTGCACAAGAGGCGCATGAGGCTATTCGTCCTACCAACATGAAGATGCATGCTATAGATACAGAATATGACCAAACGAGATTGTATGATTTAATTTGGAAAAGAACATTGGCTTCTCAAATGAGTGATGCTCAGTTAGAAAGAACCAATTTTAAGATAGAAAATTCTGAAAATTCAAAAATATTCACTGCAAATGGTGAAATGATAAAGTTTGATGGTTTCTTAAAAGTATACTTAGAAGGAAAAGATGATGATGAAGAAGAACAAGCAGGAATGCTTCCGAATTTAAAAGTTGGTGAAGCATTAGAGTATTCTTTTATAAACGCAACACAGCGTTTTACGAGTCCGCCTTACAGATTTACAGAGGCTTCTTTGGTAAAACAATTAGAAGAGTTAGGTATTGGTAGACCATCTACATACGCGCCAACAATTTCTACAGTACAGAGAAGAGGTTATGTAGAGAAAGGAGAAGATGAAGGTGTAGAAAGAAATTACGAACAAATGATTTTAGTTGATGGAGCTGTAAAAAGTGAAGCATTGACTGAAAAAACGGGTTCTAATAAAAATAAATTAATTCCTACCGATATTGGTAATATTGTGAACGACTTTTTAGTTGCTAACTTTTCTAATGTTTTAGATTTTGGATTTACAGCTAAAGTTGAATCTTCTTTTGATGATATCTCTGAAGGAAATGAAGATTGGATAGAAATGATTAAAGGTTTCTATAGCAAGTTTCACGTTACTGTAGAAGATGTAAAGGAAAATGCAGAAAGAGAAAGTGGAGAACGTATTTTAGGAAAGCATCCAGAAACTGGTAAAACAGTTTTAGTTCGTTTAGGTAAATTTGGACCAATTGCACAAATTGGAGCGCCAGAAGACGAAGAAAAAGTGTTTGCTAGCTTAAATAAAGATCAGAATTTAGGAACCATCACTATGGAAGAAGCTTTAGAGTTATTCTTGCTTCCAAAAACATTGGGTGGTTATGAAGATGAAGAGGTTATTGTTTCTAACGGTCGTTTTGGTCCTTATATTCGTTTCGGAACCATGTTTGTTTCTTTAGATAAAGGAGAAAACCCAATGGAAGTAGATTTGCCAAGAGCAATCGAATTAATTGTTGCAAAACAAAAAGCAGATGCACCAATTTACCATTATGAAGATTTACCTGTGCAAAAGGGAGTTGGGCGTTTCGGGCCTTTCTTAAAATGGAATAATATATTTATCAACGTTAATAAAAAATACGATTTTGATAACCTTACAGATGATGATATTGTTGAGTTAATAGAGGTAAAGAAACAAAAAGAGATCGATAAGGTAATACATAATTGGGAAGATGTAGAAATTCGTGTAGAAAAAGCACGTTGGGGACGTTTTAATGTGATAAAAGGTAAGATTAAGATTGAATTACCTAAAACTACAGAAATAGAAAAATTATCTAAAGAGGAAGCTGTTAAGATGATTGAAGCTAAAACTCCAAAGAAAAAAGTAGCGAAGAAAAAAGCTGTTAAGAAAAAGGTAGTAAAGAAGAAAGTAGCTAAAAAGAAATAATATTTTTCATAAATTATATTTGATTTTAAAAATTTGATGAACCAAGACTTTTTAACACCTGTAAAAGAATCGATTGTAAAATCTTTAGAAGAGCAATCTAATTTGTGCTTAGGTAAAACCTTTAGAATACATACTCAAGAAGATGGTTTGCCTGATTTAGAGAATGTACAAATTGCAATTTTAGGGGTTCAAGAAGATAGAAACTCAGAAAATAATTTTGGTTGTGGAGAAGATTTGCATTTTATCCGAAAAAAATTATACAATTTGTTTCCTGGCAATTGGAACACTCAAATAGCAGATTTAGGAAATGTTTTAAAAGGAAACTCAGTTACAGATACTTATTATGCAGTTTCAGAAATTATTACGGAATTACTTAAGAAAAATATAATTCCTGTAATTATTGGTGGGGGGCAAGATCTTACTTATGTAAATTACAGAGCTTATGATTCTTTAGAACAAACGGTTAATATTGCTGCTGTAGATAGTCGTTTCGATTTAGGTCATTTAGATGATCCGTTAACTTCTCAATCTTATTTGAGTAAAATAATTATGCAAGAACCTAATAACTTGTTTAATTATAGTAATGTAGGTTATCAGACATATTTTAATTCGCAAGATGAAATACAGTTGTTAGATAACTTATTTTTTGATGCTTATAGATTAGGAAATGCAAAAGAATTAAAAAATATTGAACCTGTTTTTAGAAATGCTGATATTGTTTCTATAGATTTGGGTTCTGTAAGACAAAGTGAAGCACCAGCAAACAATAATGCTTCTCCTAATGGGTTTTATGGAGAAGAAATTTGTGCTATTGCTAGGTATGCAGGTCTAAGTGATAAGGTTACATCATTTGGTATTTATGAGTATAATTCTAAGTTAGATAACAACCATCAGACAGCACATTTAATTGCTCAGATGATTTGGTATTTTATTGAGGGTGTTAACTTTAGAGTAAAAGATTACCCTTTTTCTGGTAAAGAAAATTATCAGAAATTTACCGTTTTATTAGATGATGATGACCCATTAACATTTTATAAAAGTAATAAATCTGGAAGATGGTGGATAGAGATAAAAATTTTATCAGATAATAAATACAAAAGACATGCGTTAATACCATGTACATATAATGATTATACTGAAGCCACTAAGCAAAATATTCCTGAAAAATGGTATAAAGCGATGCGGAAATTGGTGTAATAAATAAAGATTAAAAGATTAGAACGTTAAAAAGCAATTTGATTATTGTTTTTTAACAAAAAAAATAATAGGTTTACGGACTTTATAGTAAAGACATTTTTAAATATGAAGAAAGCAGCAATATTTGCACTTTTAATAGTAGTTTTTTACAGTTGTGGCTCTAATGATAGAGGAGAATTGGTCGGAGTTAAATCGAATAAAAAGTGGTTTTCAGAAAAACCATTTGGTATGGCGTTAATTCCTGGAGGTGCTTTTACAATGGGTAAACAAGACGAGGACCTTATTGGTACAATGAATTCACCTACTAAAACAGTTACTTTAAGACCATATTACATGGACGAAACAGAGATAACTAATAACGAATATAAAGAATTTGTTGAGTGGGTTAGAGATTCTGTTGTAAGAACTAGATTAGGGTATCAGCAAGAATTTGCAGGTATGATGGGGACACCAGATCCAAATGGTGAGCTTCCTACTGGAGGTATTAATGATTATGCATTTGCTGTATTAAAAGATACTACAGGAGCTAATGCTTATGAAAAATACATGTATGAAAATTACACGAGTTTAGAGTTAGATTCAGATTCTGTAAGACCCTTAAACTGGGAAAATGATATTATTTGGGAAAAAGAAGATTTTCCGGATGCAGATTACGTAGAGGTTATGGATACTTTATTTGTGGCTAGAGATGAAGCGGTAGATGGTGTTAGAACTTTTAACGTAAAATACTTAAAATATAAATACACTTGGTTCGATAGAGACAATGCTGCAAGACAAGGTGGTAATAGAAAAGACTTTGTAAAACACGAAAAATTAAACATTTATCCAGATACTACTGTTTGGGTAAAAGATTTTAGTTATTCTTATAACGATCCAATGCACCAAGATTACTTTTATCATCAATCTTATGGAGATTATCCTGTTGTTGGGGTAAACTGGGGGCAAGCAACTGCTTTTTGTAACTGGAGAACTAAGAAGAAAAATAATTATTTAAAAAGTAAAAAAAATTCGATTGGTGTTCCTGATTTTAGATTACCAACAGAAGCAGAATGGGAGTATGCCGCTAGAGGAGGTTTAGAATTTGCTACGTATCCTTGGGGTACAGGTAATACTACTACAGATAGAGGTTGTTTTTTAGCAAACTTTAAACCAGTAAGGGGAGATTACGCTGTAGATGGAGCGCTTTATACTATGGAAGCGAAGTCATTTAATGCAAATGATTACGGTTTGTACAACATGGCTGGTAATGTTTCTGAATGGACAAATACTGCTTACAACCTATCTTCTTATTATATGGCTTCTACAATGAACCCGAATGTTGAGGATAGAAAAAATAAAAGAAAAATAATTCGTGGAGGTTCTTGGAAAGATGTAGCATACTTTTTAGAGGTGAGTTCTAGAGATTATGAATATGCAGATACTGCAAGAAGTTACATCGGTTTTAGAACCGTACAGAATTACATTGGTACAACTAACAAATAATTAAAAAAAAATAAAAAGAAAAGAAATTATGGCACAGTCAAAATCTTACAAAAAAATAATGAATTTCGTTTACGGAATGGGAGCAGCAGTTGTAATTGTTGGAGCATTATTCAAAATTCAGCACATGAGTTTAGGTCCTATTACTGGAGGTATGATGTTAACAATTGGTTTATTAGTAGAGGCTGCCGTTTTTGCTGTTTCAGCTTTTGATACACCAGAAGATGATTTTGATTGGTCTAAAGTATATCCTGAGTTGGGTGATGAGAGTTTTAAAGCTGTAAAAGTAGAAAAAGAAGAAGTTGGTGCTCAAGGTTTATTATCTCAAAAATTAGATACTTTATTACAAGAAGCTAAAATTGATGCTAGATTAATGACGAGCTTAGGTACTAGTATGAAAAACTTTCAAGGAGCTGCAGAAGGTTTATCTGCTGCATCAGAATCTATTTCATCTACTAACAAATACAACGAGCAAATGTCTATGGCTGCTATTCAAATGGAGTCTTTAAACAATTTGTATAAAGTACAAGTAGAAAATGTAAGCAAACAGTCTGCATTAAATGGAGCTGTTGTAGAAAATACAGAAAAATTAAAAGATCAAATGGAGTCTTTAGCAAAAAACCTATCTTCTTTAAACGGAGTTTATGGAAATATGCTTTCTGCAATGTCTAAATAATAATTAGTTAACAAATACAAATATTAATTTAAAAAACTAATTATAATGGCAGGAGGAAAATTGTCCGCAAGGCAGAAAATGATAAACTTAATGTACCTTGTATTTATTGCAATGTTAGCAATGAACATGAGTAAAGAAGTTTTATCTGCTTTTGGTTTTATGAACGAAAAGTTAAGTGAAAATAATGTTTCAACAACCGCAAAAAATAATGAAGCGTATGCTAATTTAGCAACTAAAGCTTCAGAACAAGCTGCAAAATTTGCAACATTAAATCAAGAAGCAATAAAAATTAAAGGCTATTCTGCAGATTTTTATACTTATTTAGAGGAGTTAAAAGCTAAAATGACATCTGATATAGAGGATAAAAATGATTATGAATCTATGGATAAAACCGCTTTTTTAGATGAACATTTCTTTAAAGGTGATAAATTTACAGCAGAAGGTCAAGAGTTTTTAGATAAAATAAATAGCTATAGAACAAGTGTAACTGGCGCCTTAGGAAAAGACAGTAAGTTTGCACCAATTGTTGCCAATAGATTTTCTACAAGTGATGTTACTAATAAAGATGGTAAAACTATAAAATGGTTAGATTATAGATACAAAGGATTTCCTTTAGTAGCTTCTTTAACAAGTTTAACTCAAATGCAAGCAGATATTAAAAACACAGAAAGTGATATTGTATCTGACTTATTAGGAGGTAAAATGGAAGAAGCATTGTCTTTAAATAATTATAAAGGTATTGTTGCTTTAGACAAGAACGCTTATTTTGCTGGAGAAAAAGTTACAGGTAAAATAGTTTTAGGTCGTTATGATGCTACAATGATTCCAGATAATGTTACCTTAAATGGTCAAGATTATAAAAATATTCAATCGGGTCAAGTAATTATAGACATGCCAGCAGGTAATGTTGGTAGTCATGATATTAAAGGTAAAATAGCTTTTACACAAAATGGAGAAGTGGTAGAAGTACCTTTCGAAAGTACGTATTCTGTAATACCACAACCAGGTGATGCTGTTGTTTCTGCAGATAAAATGAATGTTGTGTATAGAGGTTTAAGCAATCCTATTTCTGTTTCATTACCAGGTGTTAGCGATAACAATTTAAGAGTTTCTGCATCAGGAGGTTCTTTATCTGGTGGTAACGGTAAATATATTTTAAAACCAAGCGGTGGCAACACGGCAGTTATTAATGTAAGTGCAACTTTAAGTAATGGTAAATCTGTAAATTCTAAAGCCACCTTTAGAATTAAAGACATACCTGCAGCTATGGGATCTGTAAGAGGACAATACGGAACCGTAAGAATGCCAAAATCTGGTTTAGCTAATGCACCAATTGCAGCAGGATTACCAGATTTCGAATTCGATTTAAGTATTAGAGTTCAAAGTTTTAAAATTAAAGTACCAGGAGAGTTAACTATTATTGTAAATGGTTCTTCTTTAAATGCAGCAGCAAAACAAAAATTGGCTAAAGCAAAAAGAGGAGATCAAATTAATATTTTTGATATTAAGGCAACTGCTAATGGAGTAAACCTTAAACAAGTATTACCTGTTAGTATAGAATTAACAAACTAGAAGTTAAAAAATAAAATATGTTTAAAAATTGTTTACTATTATTTTTCGGTTTGATGATTAGTGGTTCAATAAACGCACAGATAGGTTTATTGAATGCTAAAACAGTAGATCAAATAGGAAAGAAAAATGAAGAACAAATTGCAGCTGACAATGATGCTCCCTTATCTTACGGATATGTAGATGATAGAGATATATTATGGTCTAAAGTAGTTTGGGAATTTGTAGATCTAAATCAAAAAATAAATTTACCGTATTATTTTCCAATAGATAACTCAAATGTTTCTTCTAACAGAAGATCTTTATTTGATACTTTAATTAAAGGAATCAAAGAAGGTAATATAGAAGAAGTATATTCAGACTCTTTCTTTACCTCTAAGATTACTCAGAATGAAATAGATTCTAGAATGTCTAGTGTAAGAGAATCAAATGGATATAGCGATACTATTAGACTTCAATCTCAGGATGTAGAAGGGTATATGATGAAAGGAATGTGGTATTTTGATAAACGCCAAGGAGAATTAAAATACAGATTGTTAGCAATAGCACCAATGGGTAAAGATGTACAAACTTTAGGATTGGGATTAGATGGCGGTAATGAAGAGGAATTATATGAGTTATTTTGGGTTTTCTATCCATCTGCAAGAGATGTTTTACATGATGCAAAAGTATTCAATCCAAAAAATGCATCACAACCAATTTCTTTTGATCACATGCTAAATGCAAGACGATTTAGTAGTACTATTGTTAGGGAAGAAAATATTTATGGTGATAGAGCAATATCAGATTACGTTAAAGGTAATTCTTTATTCCAGTTATTAGAAGCTAATAAAATTAAAGAAGGTATTAGAGATAGAGAAATGGATATGTGGAATTACTAAAATTCTATTATTCTTTAAAAATATAAAAACGTTCCAATACTTTGGGACGTTTTTTTTTGTAGCTATTTCCCGCTATCTCTACTCGCTTTTTTTATCCTATATCGGAATAAAAAAGAGCTCAAACATACCGTTCTATCGGGGCTATACATTTTAATAAAGTTCAGTAATAATATCATAATTATTGCAAATTCACGTATTTTTATCACATGAAAGTAGATTATATAATAGTTGGTTTAGGATTAGCAGGTTTGGCTTTTGCAGAAGAATTAATTGCTGCAAAAAAAACGTTTATCGTTTTTGAAGACGATTCTCAAACATCTTCATTAGTTGCCGGAGGTGTTTACAACCCCGTAATTTTAAAACGATTTACACCTGTTTGGAATGCAAAAGAGCAATTAGACGTTGCGCTTCCTTTTTATAAAAAGTTAGAAGAAAAACTAAACATAATTATAGATCAAAAATTTGTTATTAAAAAATCTTTTAAATCTGTAGAAGATCAAAATAATTGGTTTGGTGCTTTAGACAAACCTAAGTTAACAGATTATTTAGACCCTAAGTTAGATACCAATTCTTATCACGGAGTTTTAGCCGATTTTAGTTTCGGAAACGTAAACGAAACAGGTAGAATAGACACAGAAAAATTAATAAATGCTTACCGAGCATATTTAGAATCTGAAAACTTAATTCGTTTTGAACAATTTAAACATAACGAATTAAACATTGAACAAGAATCCATTTCTTATAAAGATATTGAAGCTTCTAGAATTGTTTTTTGTGAAGGTTTTGGAGTGGTAGAAAACCCTTATTTTAATTATTTACCAATAAATGAAGCAAAAGGAGAGTTGTTAACTATTCATGCTCCGGAACTAAATATAGATTTTTTATTAAAGTCCACACTTTTTGTAATGCCTTTGGGCAACAATAACTATAAAGTAGGAGCAACGTTTAATTGGACAGACAAAACATCTGATCCTTCTGAAGAAGGAAAAGAAGAGTTGGTAGAAAAATTAAAGAAAGTATTGAATGTTCCTTATACAATTGTTTCTCAATCTGCAGGAATAAGACCAACGGTTTCTGGTAGAAGACCTTTGGTGGGTATGCATCCAGATTATGCACAATTAATTGTTTTAAATGGATTAGGAACGCGTGGAGTAATGATTGCACCAACGGTTGCTAAAAACCTGTTTAATCATATTTATAATGCTGAATCTTTAGATGAAGAAATAGATATTGTTCGTTTTAAGCATTTGAAGGATAAAAAGTAGTTGTAATTTATTTAGGAGCATAAAACTATCAAATTTTAAATTGTATGAACATTTCTATTTTATAAGTAATAATAAGATGACAGTAAAAAAACTTGTTGAAACTCAAATTTCTGAAATAATAAACTCTCAAAAATTTAAGAACAAGTTGATTTTTTTAAATCATAATTATTCAAATCAAAAGCAAGAATTACTGATTAGAAATATATTACTAGAAGAATTAAATGAATATTTTAATTCTAATAATTTTACAGATTTAAAGGCTTTTGCGGAAATTAGAGTTGGCAAAGTACGTATTGATTTAACTGTTATTGATATAAAAAACATTGATAACCCTGTTCGTATTGAATTAAAATATCAATTCACTAATGATTTTAAGCAATTTTTAAATTACAAAGGAGTTATTTATAATGATTTTGAAAATCGAAAAAGTGATATGTTTATTCTAATTATTTCAAACTGGAAAAAAGAAGATAAAAAGGTGTTTGATAACAAATGGAAAATCTCTCCTGACTTATCAAAGTATATAACAAGCTCTGACAATTGGAAAGTTAATATAGAAAGTATACTGAAATCTTTTAAACAAGCAGAATTAGAAATTTTTAATAAATTAACAATCAATAAACCTTATCGAACAGAATATTATTTTTATAATTTAAAACGTAAATAAAAAATATTTAAACACTTATTATTCAGTTTGCACTATGCGCTAAGGATAGAGCCTTTCGACAAGCTCAAGACAAGCTATCTGTTTGAGCTTTTTTTGTTTTTACAAAAAAGCGAGTAGCGAAAGCCTGTTAAAGCGCCCAAAAAAGGTTTATTATTCTTTTTTCTTGAACTTTTTATCAAAATGGACAAACATATTTATCCAAATTATTCTAGATAAGCGCAAGTTTAAAGGTGCTAATATTAACAATGCTATTACGATTGCTGCAAAACATTGTAATAGACTTAAACCAAAAATTAAACTACTTATTACAAATATAGCAACAGAAAGTGCCACTGTTAAACCATAGTTAACATACATAGCTCCGTAAAAGAAGGAAGGTTCCATCATGTATTTTAAATTACAATTCGGACAGTTGTCATGTAATTTGGTTACTTTATTGGGGTTAAAAGTAAATTTATGAGCAAAGAATTCGCCTTCTTGACATCTAGGACATTTGGCTTTAAAAATACTATATAACTTGGTACCCTTTTTCAACATAATAGACCTTAAATTTGTATACTTTTGCAAATATAGAGTTTTAAACTTTTTTTAAGTAACAATTATTACATTAGATGCTAAACGTACACAACTTATCGGTTTCTTTTATGGGAACGGATTTATTTTCAGGAATTACTTTCAAATTAAATAAAGGAGATAGAATTGGTCTTATCGGAAAAAATGGAGCAGGGAAATCTACGCTTTTAAAAGTTCTTTCTAAAGATATAGAAACAAGTGGTGGTACCATGGCTTTTGATAAAGATATTAGAATGGGGTTTTTAAGACAAGATATAGATTTTGTTGAAGGAAGAACTATTTTAGAAGAAGCGTACCAGGCGTTTGTTGAAATTAAAGAAATTGAGATAAAACTTGATGAAATTAATGAGCAACTTGCTACTAGAACCGATTACGAAAGTGAAGGGTATACAGAATTAATACATGATTTAACGGACAATACAGAACGTTATGAGTTGCTTGGTGGGTATAATTACCAAGGTGATACCGAAAAGATTTTACAGGGTTTAGGTTTTCAACGTGAAGATTTTGATAAAAAGACAGATACTTTTTCTGGAGGTTGGAGAATGCGTATAGAATTGGCAAAATTATTGTTACAAAATAATGATATTTTGTTATTGGATGAGCCAACGAATCACTTAGATATTGAGTCTATTATTTGGTTAGAGAATTTCTTAAAAGGATATTCTGGAGCTATTGTTTTAGTATCGCATGATAAAATGTTTTTAGATAATGTAACGAATAGAACTATTGAGATTTCTTTAGGTCAAATTTACGATTATAAAAAACCATATTCTGAATTCTTAGTTTTAAGAGCAGAAATTAAAGAAAAGCAGTTACAGGCGCAGAAAAATCAAGAGAAAGAAATAAAGCAAAAACAACACTTAATTAATAAGTTTAAGGCAAAAGCAAGTAAAGCATCTATGGCGCAATCTTTAATGAAACAACTTGATAAAGTTGAATTGATTGAGGTTGACCAAGATGATAACCAAGCAATGAATGTTAAGTTTGCCATCTCTAAAGAACCTGGTAAAATTATTGTTGAAGCAGAAAAACTTTGTAAAAGTTATGGTGATAAACATGTTTTAGAAGATGTAGATTTATTAATTGAGAAAAACAGTAAAATTGCTTTTGTTGGTCAGAACGGACAAGGAAAATCTACTTTGGCAAAAATGATGGTTGGAGAGATTCCTTTTGAAGGAATTTTAAAACTTGGGCATAATGTAGAAGTTGGTTATTTTGCTCAGAATCAATCTGAAGAATTACCGCCGGAAAAAACAGTGTTGGAAATTATGGAAGATGCTGCCACAGACGGAAACAGAGTGCGTGTTAGAGACATGTTAGGTTCTTTCTTATTTGGTGGAGATGCTGTAGATAAAAAAGCAAAAGTACTTTCTGGAGGGGAAAGAAATAGATTGGCATTGTGTAAATTATTATTACAACCATTTAATGTTTTAATAATGGATGAGCCAACCAATCACTTAGACATTGCCTCTAAAACAGTATTAAAAGAAGCTTTAAAGAATTTTAATGGAACCTTAATTGTAGTATCTCACGATAGAGATTTCTTACAAGGTTTAACGGAAACTGTTTATGGTTTTAAAGACAAAGAAATTAAAGAATATTTAGGAGATATTGACTATTTCTTAGAACAACATAAAATAGAGAATTTAAGAGAAGCAGAAAAAAGAACGGTTGTTAAAGTAGAGAAAGATACTTCTAAAAAAGAAGCACATCAATTATCTAGAGATGAAGAAAAGCAATTAAAGAAGTTAAAGAATAAGCTTTCTAATATTGAAACTGAAATAGCAGATTTAGAAAAAGAAATTGCAAAGATCGATTTGGAGTTAGCTCAGAATTATGATGAAGTTTCTGCAAGACCAAATTTTTTCGAAAAATACAAAGCTAAAAAAGCAAAATTAGATACTAAAATGGAAGAATGGGAAAAGGTAGAAGCACAAGTTTCTAATTTCTAATTTTTTTATAAAAATATAAAAGCTCATTATTTTATAATGAGCTTTTTTTATGTTTTAAAGTGAGGTGAAAAAGACTAAACTTTTATCAGAATTTGGTGTTATACCTTTTAAAAATAAAATCAATTTTAAAATCATTTACAGAAACGATTGCTTTTAAACGTTTAAATTATTGTTTTATTATTGTATTCTTAAAAAACTAAATTATAGCTTTGTAAGACGTGTAATTGTCTTTAAATTTGCTTAATACTATTGTATAATTATTGGTGTAATAGCATATGAATAAGATAAAATTATTATTTTTAATTTCCTTTTTTACACTTTTAAGTAATAACATATCGGCTCAAGAAATTGTTAGTTCAGTAGTATTTAATATCGAGAAGAATATACCTATTAATGATGTTTCTGTTCAGGTTTTAAATACAGAATTAGGTACTTACACAGATACAAAAGGTTCCTTTTCTTTTGATAATTTACCAGAAGGAAGCATATTAGTCTTTTCTAAAATAGGGTTTACTACTTTAAGGTTAAGTATTAATTCTGTAACAAGAACTGTTTATCTATCTCCAAAGGTTAGTATGTTAAAGGAAATAATAATTAGAAGTTTCTCTAGTAGTCAATTAAATAAAATAGTACCAGATCAAATTTACTTTTCTAAAAAAGATATAGAAAGGCTTCCTTTTATATTAGGAGAAAAAGATGTAATTAAATTAATACAATATACGCCTGGTGTTCAACAAGCTGCTGAAGGTCAATCTGGTTTTCTAGTGAGAGGAGGTAATGGAAGTATGAATTTAACTTTGTTAGATAATATGTACCTACATAATACATCTCATTTAGGAGGCTTGTTTTCTACCATAAATTCAGACTTTGTTCATTCATTAGAGTTTTCTAAAGCTGGTTTTGATGCAGGTTATGGTGGGCGATTATCTTCTGTTACAGATATAAAAACTTTAAAACAACCAGATAGCACTCATTTTGAAGGAAGTTTAGGATTGTTGTCTACAAAACTAACAGGAAATATAAAAATTAATAATAAGCATAGCTTATTAATTTCTGGAAGAAGAACCTATTTAGAAGTTTTTAAACCTTTCTTTGGTGATGATACTTCTATTCTTGGTAAAAAGAAAAATTATTTTTTATATGATTTTTTAACAAAGCACAGTTTTAAACTATCAGATAAAAGTGAGATAGAAACTACACTTTATATAACGAGTGATAATTTTAGAGATCAAACCAAAGGTAGAAATAGAAAATTACAATGGGGCAATTCTTTATTAGGCACAACTTTTAAACATCAGTTTTCGTCTAGTTTAAGTTCTCAAACCACAGTATCTAATAGTTTTTATAAGTTTTCTTTTGGAGACAATGATTTTCCTTTTGATTATAGCGCAGAGAGTACTTTTAATGTATTTAGCTTAAAACATTATTTTTTGTTAGATAAACCATCGTATTTATTAAAATTAGGAATAGAGTACAATAAGAATAACATATTACCTAAAGATGTAAAAGCACGTATAGATGATTCTCCTTTAGAAATTTTAAATCAAGAAAAATATAAGTATGATGATGTGAGTTTATATGGGGATTTGGCATTTTCTGTATCATCAAAATTAAAAGCTAAAACAGGGCTAAGATTAACTTCTTTTTTTACTCATAAAAATGCTTTAGTTGGTAAAGACACCTTTTTTAGTATTGAGCCAAGGGCGAGTTTAAAATATGAATATAAAGAAAATCAGGCTTTTAAATTAAGCTACCAAAGATTAAGTCAGTTTGTGCACCAAGCATCTATAAACTTTAGTTTGCCAGCAGATTTTTTTGTGGTAAGTACTAAAAATATAAAACCACAGGTAGTAAATCAATTTAGCTTAGGATATGCTTACGAAACAAATGGATTGCAATTAAACAGTGCTGTTTATTTTAAAAACGTTTCTAACTATACTGAGTTTAGAAATGGTTCTGTAAATAATCTATTTTCTAATGATATTTATAGAGATATACTTGTTGGTAAATTTAATTCTTACGGTTTTGAAGTTAGTCTAAATAAAAAAATAAATAATTTTACAGCGCAAACATCACTTACTTTATCTAAAACATTAGCTAAATTTGAAGATATAAATCAAGGGAATTATTTTCCTACAACTTTTGATAGACCTATAAATGTAAATACCATTATGCATTATAGGTTAAATAATAAGTTTGAATTTGGTGCTTTATTCTTACTTACTAGCGGACAAAACTATACAAGACCTAGAGATATAAGAATTATAAACGAAAGACCAATACTTAATTTTGAGTCTAAAAATGCTTCTCGATTTCCTAGTTATCATAGGTTAGATTTATCTTGTACCTATTCTTTTAAAAATAAAGGAAAATGGAAATCTAAATTAAATTTAACTTTGTATAACGTGTATAATAATAGTAATCCTTTTCAGATTTCTTATAATACAGAAGGAAATGTAGATGATTCATTTATAGAAATTACAGAAAAAAGAGATAATTTGTTTCCTTTTTTACCAACTCTAAATTGGTTGTTTTCATTTTAAATAAAGTGCGTTATGAAAAAAATAATATTTTTATCCTTTTTACTATGTAGCTGTTTAAATACTGAAACAGATATTTTATCTTCGGATAAACTTACAGTAGAAGGACAAATAGAAGAAGGCAAATTTGCCAGAATAAGTTTAACAAATAGTTTACAATTTAAAGGTATTATTGATTCTGTAGAAGTAGCGAAATCTATTGAATCTAAAGCAAAAGTGGTGCTGTCTAACGGAGAAGTATCAGAAATATTAACTTTAAAGAAAGATGAATCTCGTTTCCCTTTTTTATATTATAGAAGTAATTTAATAAAAGGAGAAATAGGTAAAACGTATGATCTATCTATACAGATTAGAGGTAAGGAATTTGTATCTAAAACAAGTGTGCCTAAAAAAGCCGCGGTATTAAATGTTGAGTTTTTAGACTGGAAAGAAGATGGAATTGTATATCCAGATTTTAAAGACATAAAATTAACTATTAATAACAGTAATTTAGAGCAGAAATATTTTAAGATTTTTATTAAGAATGAAAAAGAAGAAAAGTTTGAACTGGCACTACCTTTTATTTTTAGTACAGAAAACATTGCAACAGAAACGTTTCCTTTAATTGTAAGTTATATAAAAACAGATAAAGAAGGAGAAAATGAAAATCAGATTAGAATAAATGATGTAATTGAAATACAGCTTATTTCTATTACAAAAGACCAATTTTATTTTTGGAAATCTGTAGAAGGAGATCAAACAAGTATTTTAGAAAATGCGTCTTATGCTAATGAAGTGGTTACTAATATTAGTAATGGTGCTTTTGGTTATTGGTCTGGGGAAAATATATCAAGTTTTAAATTTAAGGTTCCTGAATAAAAAAAGGCCACCTTTATAGGTGACCTTTTAAATTTATATTTATTTTTTTCGTTTAGATGTCTCCTAAAAGGCTCTCGTATGCATCAAATACAGCATCAAACTTGTCTTCTATACTTGTAAAAGACCCATCAAAATAAGTATCAAAGTCATTTGTTGTACCGTCTTCAAATAAGAATCTTGCATTTACAATATCCTCATCTTTGTAAAATTGACTTTTAGCAACATATTTATTATTAATACTCAATTCTGCACTTGTATTGCTATTTAATAATACAAGTTGTTGGTCTACACTTAATTCGCTATCAGAATCAAAACCAGCATCATTTGCTTTTAGAGTTAATGCAGCATTTAAAAATTGAAAAGAATATGTTACATTATCAACAATATCTTCAATGTTACCATCTAGCTCATCGTTAAAGTTACCATTCGTCGTTAAATCATATCCCAATATAACATCATCACCAAGCTTAAAACTTAATGCTTGTTTTATCGATTTATTATTAGAGTTAGTATAAGTTGTTACAAATGAAAAAGCTCCAATACTAGTTGTATTGTTAATTGCAGTTGGTATTAATTGACCATTCTTAAAAGTAGCTGTGTAATTCTGAGAGAATACTGTAGTACCATTTAATTTAAGATTTGCTTTAGCCAAAGTAGGTAATTCTTCGTCGTTATTGCTTCCTACAAGAGTAGTCGTAAAGTCCGTAAAACTAAATTCCGCATTTTCCCCATCATTATATGCTACATTATAGATAATATCATCACTATTTCCTGTTTTATCAAAATCTTCAGTTTCTGCATTCCAAGTATAGATTCCCTTTTCATTATTAAAGTCATCAATAAGTGATGTTTCAGCAATAATTGCTACTGCTTGTTTTGCGTTAAAAGCTGTAAGTCCGTTTGTTGTAGTTTCTATGTTTGCTATATTAGAGATTGTTTTTAATGCGGTATTTTTAAAACTTTTATTTTTTACACTATTGTCTGCATTTAAATACTCAGCTAATTCAATGATATCGTTTAAAGCATTGTCGTTTTTAAAACTCTCTACTTTATTTAATAATTCTATAGTATTATCTTCTAATTGTGTTTTTCCTTCTTCAACACTTAGAGAACCAGAAATCTTTATAGAATCATCATTGTCATTGCTTTCACAAGATGTATTAATAAATAATGTAGCACATAGTACTGTTAATAGATAAATTTTTTTCATATTATTTTTTTTTAAATTTAGCCGCTAAATTAATACTTTTATTATAATTTATAATAGAAGCATCATTGTTATTCTTTTATTTTTTCTGAATAATACCTCTCAAAAATAAAATTAATTTTAAAATCATTTTTAGATATAATTGCTTTTAAATGCCATTTTTCTATAATATATTTTATGGTTTTTGGAAATTCGTTTTTAGGATTGTTCGCAAACAAAAGAAGAGTCCGTTTGTTGTGTTAATTTGAAAAATGTAGCAATGTCATTTATGCCTTCCTCTTTTAAAAATAATGTATCTTTTAGCTTAATAAAACTTAAGTTTTCTTTAAAAATAGTATCGTTATCTTTTAAAGTATAACTTAAATCCTTAAGGTTTGTATTCCAAGATTCATAAGTAGTATTGCTTTCTTTTTCGTTTATACGAATCCAATCTCCAATTAGAAAATTTGGGCTAAGCGTACTAGGTTTTTCTTACTGACAAGAAGTGATTCATAAAAAAGAAAAGGCTATAAAGAGTAATTTTATAAAAATAGTTTGCTTTGTTTAAATATACCTATAAAAATTGTAAATTCGCATTCCAAGAAAAGACAGAAGATGTTAGATAAATTAAGAATTGTTAAGCAGCGTTATGATGAAGTTTCTGATTTAATTATTCAGCCAGAAATCATCATGGATCAAAAGCGTTATGCGCAATTGATGAAAGAATATAAAGATTTAGGTGATGTTGTAAAAAAAGGAGATGAATATCAAACCTTAACAAACAATATAGAGGAAGCAAAAGAAATACTTTCTGATGGTTCTGATGCCGAAATGAATGAAATGGCGAAGATGGAAATCGAAGAAGCCAATATTAGAATTCCGCAATTAGAAGATGAAATAAAAGTTTTATTAATACCTAAAGATCCAGAAGACTCTAAGAATGCAGTTGTAGAATTACGTGCAGGTGCAGGTGGAGATGAAGCAAGTATTTTTGCTGGAGATTTATTTAGAATGTACACAAAATATTGTGAAAGTAGAGGCTGGAAAGTTTCTACCGTAGATTATTCTGAAGGTACCAATGGTGGTTTTAAAGAAATTCAGTTTGAAGTTACAGGAAATGATGTTTATGGAATCTTAAAGTTTGAAGCTGGTGTGCATCGTGTACAAAGAGTTCCACAAACAGAAACACAAGGTCGTGTACATACTTCTGCAGCTACTTGTATGGTTTTTCCGGAAGCAGAAGAATTTGATGTTGAAATTAACCCCAAAGAAGTTCGTATAGATTTTTTCTGTTCTTCTGGTCCTGGTGGTCAATCTGTAAATACTACGTATTCTGCAGTTCGTTTAACACACCTTCCAACTGGTTTAGTTGCACAATGTCAAGATCAAAAATCGCAACATAAAAACAAAGAAAAAGCATTTAAAGTGTTACGTTCTCGTTTGTATGATATGGAATTGGCTAAGAAGAATGCAGAAGACGCTTTAAAACGTGGTTCTATGGTTTCTTCTGGAGATAGAAGTGCTAAGATTAGAACTTATAACTATGCACAAGGTAGAGTTACAGACCATAGAATTGGTTTGTCTTTATATGATTTACCAAATATTGTAAATGGAGATATTCAGAAAATTATTGATGAATTGATGTTAGCTGAAAATACTCAAAAATTAAAAGGATTAAGTGACGGAATATAGTTTTCCTAATATTTATAATAAAAACCTTAAAACATTGTTTTGAGGTTTTTTTTTGTTCAAAAAAGAAAAGCGATTATAGTTTAGATAAACTATAAATCGCTTTTTTTTCATTCAAATAATTAAGAAATCTTAAGCAACTTTTATTTAGCTTAGGGGGAAGATTACTTATGCTACAAATATATACGGATAACAGAAACCCCACAATACCCATTTATGGGGTAATTTCACTTCACCGTTTTCGGTGAGTTAGTTCACCAGAAATGGTGATGATAAATTTACTGGTAAAGAGATATTACTGATAATAGTTTATTGCTTTAATTATAGAATATCGGATCAACACAAAAAGTTGTGGAGTAAAATAAAAAGGAAGAACTTTGACTTTTAAATTACTTCTATTTTGGATACTTCAATTGAGCTTATTAAATTATTACTACCAGAAATACTTGTTAACTATTTTAAACTTACCAAACACGAAGTTAAAAATGAAGAACTCCATTTCTATTTCACTGAGTTAAACACAATTCCTGAAGAATTTAAAACACTTAAATTAAGCTCTAAAGGATTTTTTCCAGAAGCCACTATTCAAGATTTTCCTATTCGAGGTAAAAACGTTTTTCTACATGTTATTAGAAGGCGTTGGATTGATGATAATTCTAAAAAATTAGTGATAAGAGATTGGCAGTTAGTAGCAAAAGGCACTAGAATTACTAGTGAATTTGCTGCTTTTTTAAAACAAATCAGTCTGTAATAATGCTACAAGTACATCTGTTGTAGCAACCTTTTACGGAGTAAGCCCTAGAAACTTACAGAGACAATACAAAGATTATTTAAGTGATTTTAAGCAATGGAACCAAAAACCACATGCTGAACAATGGTTGCTTTTTCCTGAAAATACTGGAAGCTATCTTTCCATAGATGAAACAGCATTTTCTAATGGAGATTTATATACTATCGTGACTAATAAAAATGCGAATGGAAAAAAAGGTGCTTTACTGGCCATGATTAAAGGCACTAAAGCAGAAGATGTTATTAGAATCCTTAATAAAATCTCTTTAAAACAACGAAAAAAAGTAAAAGAAGTAACCTTAGACATGGCAGCAAACATGGGGTTAATCGTTAAAAAATCATTTCCAAAAGCAGTACTAGTTATAGATCGATTTCATGTGCAAAAATTAGCTTTAGATGCTTTGCAAGAAATTAGAATTAAACATCGTTGGGAAGCAATAGATAAAGATAACGACGCCATAGAAAATGCTAGAAACAACTCCTTAAAATATGTTCCTAAACTACTACCAAATGGAGATACTCTAAAACAATTATTAGCTAGAAGTAGATACCTATTGTATAAATCTAGTAACAAATGGACTAACTCCCAACAAGAAAGAGCTGAAATACTTTTTAAAACTTATCCAGATATAGAAAAGGCATACAATTTATGTCAAAACTTATCCTGGATTTACAATCAAACAAAAGATAAAACCGTTGCCTTAACTAGACTTGCTAAATGGGATGAAAATGTAAGACAAGCGAAGTTTAAAAGCTTTAATACCATTGCTAGAACAATGTCTATACATTATCAGAATATACTCAACTATTTTGACAATAGAAGTACAAATGCTTCTGCAGAATCGTTTAATGCTAAAATAAAAGCATTTAGAGCACAATTTAGAGGTGTTAGAAACATCAAATTTTTCCTTTTTAGACTCTCAAATATTTATGCCTAATTTCTAAATCCCACAACTTTTGGACTTGATCCAGAATATCCGTTTGTTGGGAACAATTATTTTATTTGTGAAATATGATATTATTTATATGGCACAAAAAAAAGCGATCATAGTTTAGAAAAACTATATATCGCTTCTTTTTCATTCAATTACTTAAGAAATCTTAAACAATTTTTATTTTGTTTAGGGGGAAGATTACTAATACTTCAAATATACACTTGTAATTTAGACTTTACAATACCCATTTATGGGGTATTTTTATCTCACTGTTTTCAGGTAGTGATCTCACTGAAAACAGTGAGATGAAATTTTTAGTCGTAAATAAATGTGGCAAATAATTTTTTTTTACATGAATATTTATATAAAATTCTAAAAAATAGCACTGCTTTAGTTTTTTTAGAATATCCTTTTAAAGGGTGAATTCATGAAATCTAAAATATTGGTAAGATTATTATAATAAAAAAAGCGATTATAGTTTAGATAAACTATTAATCGCTTTTTGTGTAATTTAAATACTAAAGAAATCTTAAACAAATTATATCTTGCTTGGGGAAAAGATTACTTACGTTACAAATTTACACTAGTAATTTAGACTTTACAATACCCATTTATGGGGTATTTTCATCTCACTGTTTTCAGGTAGTTACCTCACTAAAAACAGTGCTATAAAATTTATTTTCCTAATAAATGTAATTCTGTAAATTCTTTATCTAAAAGTATAGATTGAGTATTTCCAGAGATTACTCGATCTATATTTGTTTCAACATTATCTATTTGAATAGAAGTAATTTTAAAAGGTAAATTATGGAATACAATATTAAACTTGCTATAACCTGCGTTAAAATCACCACGTTTATGTTGTTGTATAATTAATTCTTCTTTTTTTCCTGTTACTTTAAAAGTACGTAGACTAAACCTTCCTTTTTTATAATCATAGCCATCATGAGCATCATCGTATAATTGTGAAGATTCTTTACCTTCCTTATAATAAAGATCTAAAGTAATTTCATCAAATTCTATCTCATCAACATATTGTTGTACAGGGTATTTTGGTATTACTGCACCCTCTTTAATAAAAATAGGCATGCTATCTATGTCTGCATCTACCCAAATTTCCTTACCACCAACTATAAGTTCATTTGTCCAGAAGTTATACCATTTACCTCTAGGTATGTACATTCTTCTACCTTTAGCGTTTGGTTCTTGTATTGGGCAAACTAAAATTTGTTCACCATAAACAAATTCATCACTTCTATGATGTGTAGCGGTATCTTCTTGGTCGTATAAAACTAACGATTTTAAAATAGGTGTTCCGTCATTAATATAATTCCAGAAACAAGTATATAAATAAGGTAATAATTGGTATCTAAGTTCCACAAATTTTCTTACGATATCTGTAACTTCATCTCCAAATACCCAAGGTTCTTGATCTCCATGATCTCCAGAAGAGTGTACTCTACAAAAAGCATGAAATACACCTAATTGAATCCAACGGGCAAAAAGTTCTCCTTGTGGCTGTTCTGCAAATCCACCAATATCAGATCCTGCAAAAGAAAAACCAGACATAGACATTCTCTGTGCTTGATTGTTTGCAATTGCTAAATGCTCCCAAGTTGCAACGTTATCTCCCATCCAAGTAGAAGTATATCTTTGCGCACCAGAATATGCAGATCTTGTAATTACAAAAGGTCTTTTCGGATATGCGTATTTCTTTAAACCGTGGTACGTTGCACGTGCCATTTGGGTTCCATAAATATTATGTGCTTTTCTATGAGAACAAGGATTTCCATCATAATCATGACGAACATCATCTGGAAAAGATTTGTTAGGAACATCCATTACAGCTGGCTCATTCATATCATTCCAAACTCCTTTAACACCAAAGTCTTCAATTAGTTCTTTAAATAAACCAGACCACCATTCTCTTACTTCTGGTTTTGTATAATCTGGAAAATAACATTCACCAGGCCATACCTTACCTTTCATATAAGGACCATCGGCACGTTTACAGAAATAATCTTTATCTAATGCCTCTTTAAAAACATCGTATTCTAAATCTATTTTAATTCCTGGATCTATAATCACTACGGTTTTAAAACCGTCTTCTTCTAATTCTCTAACCATTCTTTTAGGATCTGGAAAATGGTTTTTATCCCAAGTAAAACAACGGAAACCATCCATATAATCAATGTCTAAATAAATAGCATCACATGGTATTTTTAAATCTCTAAAAGTATTTGTAACTTCTTTTACGTTACTTTCTGGAAAATAACTCCATTTACATTGATGAAATCCTAAAGCCCATAATGGAGGTAAAGCATGAGGTTTACCTGTTAAGTCTGTGTAGTTTTTAACTACATCTTCCATTTTAGGTCCGTAGATAAAATAATAATTCATTTCACCACCTTGTGCCCAAAAACTTGCTACATTTCTTCTTTCATGTGCAAAATCGAAATGTGATTTAAAAGTATTGTCAAAGAAAATTCCATAAGATTTATCACCTTGTATAGCGGTATAAAAAGGAATTGCTTTATAAATAGGATCTGTATCTTTACCAAAAGCATATGAATCTGTTGCGTAGTTTTCAAAACGTTTTCCTTTTAAGTTAACGTCTACTGGTTTATCACCTAAACCATAGAAACTTTCTGATCTTTGGCAAGTCTTACTCATTTTTACAATGTCTCCACCATATTCATAACTTTCTTCCCAATGAAAACCAATTTCATCTTCGTTTATTAACTTTAGATCTACAGCATCAAAAAGTTTAACTTGTAAACTGCTTTTTTCTATTTTACAGATTAATTTGGAAGTTGTTACAACATAGTGAGTTTCATCTTCCGTTACGTCTAAAAAGTCATACCCTCTAGATGCGTGAATTGTAACTCCGTAAGAAAAATCGTTTTCAAATTTACCTGTTGTAGAGTATCTAAATCTTATTACACTGTCTCTTACTACAGTAAGTTGTAAAATTACATTGTTCTTTGTAGTAAAATATAATGTGTCTACATCTTTCTTGTAGCTCACTATTTCTGTTGGAAATAAGTTTCCTTTTTGTTCTAACTCTGTATTAACAATCATAATTTTGGTTGTTTATTGTGCTTATAAAAATCGTAATTATTTGTAAAAGAGCATTATGGAATACTTTTTTTCTACGATAATGGATTGGTTTAATTAAGACGCAAAAATATTGCTTATTTAATTAAATATAATTAGATTATATTTTCTTTTTAAAAATGATGGTATTTTTCTTAATGTCTTAAAAATCAGGTTTTTTATTATGAAGTTAAAAAAAATATTCCTCTTTTTTTATCAGAATAATAGAATGATAATAAAAGAGGATTTACATTTTAAATTTATTTGTACTTGTAAGCAATCATTCCTAACGGAGGTAAATTTAATTCTATAGAATTGTTTCTATTATTCCATACTTTTTCTTCTGAAGTTAACTTTTTGTTCGTAAAGTTTCCAGTACCGTTATATTTGGTCTCATCACTATTAAAAATTGGTTTTAAAGTTCCAGATTTTGGTAACCCTATTCTATAGTTTTCTCTAGGAACTGGAGTTAAGTTTAAGATAACAATTATATTATCTTTTTCATTTTCTCCTTTTCTTATATAAGACATAACAGAATTTTCATGATCTCCGTGATCTATCCATTCAAAACCCTCAGGAGAAAATTGTTTTTCATGTAAAGCAGGTTCTTTTTTGTATAATTTATTTAAGTCTTTTACTAAATTCTGTGCGCCTTTATGCACACCATATTCTAATAAGTGCCAATCTAAACTTCCGTCAAAATCCCATTCGCTTGTTTGTCCAAATTCTGCTCCTTGAAACAATAATTTAGTTCCAGGGTGTGTATACATTAAACTATATAGCATTCTTAAGTTGGCAAATTTTTGCCATTCATCACCAGGCATTTTGTCTACTAATGCTTTTTTGCCATACACAACTTCATCATGAGAAAGAGGTAACATAAAGTTTTCTGTAAACGCATAATTTAAACTGAAAGTTAATTCGTTTTGATGATGTTTTCTATAGATAGGTTCTTTTGCAAAGTAATCTAGTGTATCATGCATCCAACCCATCATCCATTTCATTCCAAAACCTAAACCTCCATCATAAATGGGTTTAGATACTTTTGGGAATGATGTAGATTCTTCTGCAATTGTTTGTACATCTGGAAAAGATTCATAAACAGCTGCATTCATCTCTTTAATAAAGTTGATGGCATCTAAATTTTCTCTTCCACCAAATTCATTTGGTTCCCATTCTCCTTCTTCTCTAGAATAATCTAAGAATAACATAGAGGCAACTGCATCTACTCTTAAACCATCTGCATGGTATTGGTCTAGCCAGAAGATTGCATTACTAATTAAAAAAGCTTTTATTTCGTTTCTTCCGTAATTAAAAATTAAACTTTTCCAGTCTTGGTGATATCCTTTTCTTCTATCTGGATGTTCATATAAATGAGAGCCATCAAAGAAACCTAATCCATGATCATCTGAAGGAAAATGAGAAGGAACCCAGTCTAATAAAACTCCAATGCCTTTTTCGTGAAATTTATCTACTAAATATTTAAATTCATCCGGATATCCGAAACGAGAGGTGGGTGCAAAATAACCGGTTAATTGGTAACCCCAACTTGGGTCATAAGGAAATTCCATAATTGGCATAAACTCTACATGCGTAAAATTCATTTCTGCAACATAATTAACTAACTCTTCTGCTAATTCTCTATAACTTAAAAAACGTCCTTCTTCAATTTGCTTTTTCCAAGAACCTAAATGGACTTCATAAACAGAAAAAGGTGCATCTAGTGCATTATTTTTCTTTCTGTTTTTCATCCATTTTTTATCTTTCCAAGCATAATCATCTTCCCATACTTCTGATGCAGTTTTTGGAGGATGTTCACATCTTCTTGCAAAAGGATCTGCTTTTTCTGTAGTTATATCGTTATTAGCACTTCTTATTTTATATTTATAAATTGTTCCTTTACCAATATTAGGGATAAAACCCTCCCAAATACCGCTTCCATCCCAACGTACATTTAAGTGATGCTCACCTTCTAACCAAAAATTAAAATCTCCAATTACTGAGACCGATTTTGCGCTTGGAGCCCAAACGGCAAAATAAGTTCCTATTACACCATCTACAGTAATAATGTGCGAACCAAATTTTTCGTATAAACGATAATGTTTACCCGCCTGAAAAAGATTAATATCAAATTCTGTAAAAAGACTGTGTACTTTTGTTTGTGCCATAGTTTTATTAGTTCAAGAAAGACCTTTAAAAAAAGGTGCTTTTTGTTTACTTATTAATTTTAAAGATATGAAACGGAAGTGTGGCATGTAATTCTACATAATTCCACTCATTATACCAATTGTAGCAATTTTTAGTTACTAAATCTTCTACCTCAATTTTCTGACCATGATTTATTTTTAAGGCTTGCAGTGGTAATTGAATAGAACCAGATTGTGAATTATAAGCATCTAAACTAATCACTGTTATTGTTTCATTAGTTCTTTGATCATTCCATTTATAAAAAGCTATAATTTGATCATTACCAGTTTCTAAAAATTGAATATTATTTGTTTGTTGATAAGATTCTTGTTCTTTTCTAATATGATTAATTTTAGAAATTAAAGTAGTTACTTTATTTTCTTTAAACCAATCATAATTACAAAGTTGAAATTTTTCTGACATATAATACTCTTCCTTACCAGGAATCGGATCACTGATCATTTGCTCAAAAACGGGTCCGTAAATACCAACATTAGAACTTAAAGTTGCAGCTAAAGCATAACGCTGTAGGTACTTACTTTCTGGAGCTCCTTGTAAATGATAAGGATTAATATCTGGTGTGTTTGGCCAGAAATTAGGTCTCATATATTCCTTTTGTTCCGTTTTAGTTAATTCATTCATATACTCGATTAATTCGTGTTTAGAATTTCGCCAAGTAAAATAAGTATAAGATTGTGTATAACCTTGCTTTGCTAGTTGTTGCATTACCTTTGGTCTAGTAAATGCTTCTGCTAAAAATAGCACATCTGGATGTTGTTTTTTTACTTCAGCAATAATCCAACCCCAAAAGAAGTATGGTTTTGTATGTGGGTTATCTACTCTAAAAACATTAATTCCACAGTCTATCCAATATAATAAGGTGTCTAAACATTCTTTCCAAAGATTTTTAAAGTCTTTACTTTCCCAATAAATTGGAAGAATATCTTGGTATTTTTTAGGTGGATTTTCAGCATACTGTACAGTTCCGTCTGGTCTCCATTTAAACCAATCTGGATGCTCCTTTACCCATGGGTGATCTGGTGCTGCCTGCAAAGCATAATCCATTGCCACTTCAATACCTAATTCTTTGGCCTTAGCAACTAAGTTTTTAAAGTCTTCTAAAGAACCTAATTCTGGGTGTAAGTCTTTATGTCCACCATGTTTAGAACCAATTCCCCAAGTAGAACCAACATCGCCATCTTGTGCAACAGTAGTATTGTTTTTACCTTTTCTATTTACCTCACCAATTGGGTGAACAGGAGGGAAGTATAAAGTATCAAACCCCATTTGGGCAACTTTAGGTAATAATCTGTGGCAATCATTAAAAGTACCATGTTTACCTTCTTGCTCAGAAGCAGAACGTGGAAAGAATTCATACCAGGTACTAAATCGTGCTTTTTTCCTATCTACATAAACTTTATATTCAGGAGAAGTCTCTATTAAAAGTTTCTCTGGATATTTTTTAAAAATTTCAGTTAATCTTTTAGAGACAGCTTCTTTTACAGCTTCAGTATAGTTTTCATTATTTTTAAAAATGAATATAAGGTGCAGTAAGTAATTTTTATCTTCAGAAGAAACTTTGTCTAGAATTGTAGCTAAAAGTTCTGCTCCTTCTAAAAGCTCTGAACTTACATGTTGAGAATCATCTATTTTTCTTCCTAAACCATGTTGCCAATTCAAGGCATAATCTACCCAACCTTCAATTTTATATGAATAATAACCTTGTTTTGATGTTTGAAAAATTGCTAAATATTCATCATTAAATGTTGGTGTCATTCTAATTTGAGACCATTTATTATCTTTTTCATGTTTGAATAATAAATTAGCCTGAAGTACATCATGACCATCAACTAAAACATCTGCAGTTACATTTACAATTTCATCTACAACACGTTTAATATCTACTGTTCCTTGGTTTATTTGTGGAGCAATATTTTCTATTACAATTCTACTTTGATTTTGCATTAATTTTGTTAAGTTTAAATAATAAAAAAGTAAAAGTTTTTCTTATCCTATAATGGTTCCTTTAGCTATGGTAGCTTCTTTTTTAATTACTACAATTCCTTCTTTAACCATGTAGGTGTCGGTTTCTATGTTAGCAATATGTTTACCTCCATTAATTCTAACATCATCACCAATTCTACAGTTTTTATCTATAATACAGTTATGAATATAGCATCTGTCTCCGATACCCATCATAATATCAATATTGTTTTCTGCTATTTCTTCTAAAGTTTCATAAGAATCATTACCCATCATGTAGGTATTGGATATTAGAGAATTTTTTCCAATTCTAGAACGAATACCAATAACAGATCTTTCTATTTTTTCTGCGTGAATTAAGCAACCATCTCCAATTACAGCTTTATTTAAAATAGAACCAGCAATTTTAGAAGTTGGTAATATTCTTGGCCTTGTATAAATACCTTTATTATCGTATAAATTAAATTTAGGAACATCATCTGTTAACCCTAAATTAGCCTCAAAGAAAGAATCTATATTACCAATATCTGTCCAATATCCTTCATATTGATAACTTAATGTTTTATGTTTATCAATAGCTTGAGGAATGATTTCCTTACCAAAATCATTGGTATCTGGATTACTCATTAATTCTATTAATAATTCTCTATTAAAAATATAGATCCCCATAGAAGCTAAGTAGTCTCTACCTTGTGCTTTCATTTCATCACCAACATCAGATGTCCAGTCTGGTAATAATTCAGCAGCTGGTTTTTCTATGAATGAAGTAATTATATTTTCTTCGTTCGTTTTTAAAAGTCCAAATTCTGTAGCATCTTTAGCATTAACAGGGTAAGTAGCAATAGAAATTTTTGCACCACTTTCTTCATGTTTTTTAATCATATCATTAAAATCCATCTGATACAATTGATCTCCAGAAAGTATTAAAGCGTACTCAAAGTCATTTGCTAAGAAATGTAGCATACTTTGTCTTACCGCATCTGCAGTTCCTTGAAACCATTTATCGCTAAGAATAGTTTGTTCTGCCGCAAGTACATCTACAAAAGCTTCACTAAAAAAGCTAAAATGATAAGTGTTTTTAATATGTTTATTTAAAGAAGCAGAATTAAATTGAGTTAGTACGTACATTCTTTTAATATCAGAATTGATACAGTTAGAAATAGGTATATCAACCAATCTATATTTACCCGCAATTGGTACTGCTGGTTTAGATCTATCCTTTGTTAGTGGGTATAATCTAGATCCTTGTCCTCCTCCTAAAATAATTCCTAATACTTTGTCATTTATCATTACGTTATTTTTTTAGTGTTTTATATAATTCTTCTACTTGCTTAGCTATCGATATCCAATCAAAATGTTCTTCTACTCTTTTTCGTCCTTTTTGAGCCATTTGTTCTCTTAATTCAGGATTGCTAATAACCTTATTAACTCCATCTGCTAAGTCTCTAGCAAATTTATCTGGGTTTATGGGTTCAAAAGGAGCAGCGTCTTGCTGTTCTACTGGTATTAGAAAACCTGTTTCTCCATGAACAACAACTTCTTTAATGCCACCAACAGCACTAGCTACAACGGCTGTATTACAAGCCATCGCTTCTATATTTATAATACCAAAAGGTTCGTAAATAGATGGACAACAAAATACGTCTGCATGAGAATATAATTGAATAATTTCTTCTTTAGTAACCATCTTATCAATCCAGATTACATTTTTACGATTTTTTTTAACCTCGTTAACAGCATCTTTCATTTCCGCACCAATTTCTGGAGTATCTGGTGCACCAGCACAAAGTACTATTTGAGTATCTGGATCTATATATTTTATAGCATTTACTAGATGAATAATTCCTTTTTGTCTGGTTATTCTCCCTACAAAAAGTACATAAGGTTTGCTTTTATCTACTCCATATTCATCTAGAGTATCGGTTTTGGTAGTAGTAATGTATTGTTGTAAGTTAATACCATTGTAGATAACCTTTATTTTAGATTCATCTACATTAAAATGTTTTAAGACATCTTGTTTCGTTTCTTCTGAAACCGCAATTAAAGCATCTGCCATTTCAATGGCTGTTTTTTCTATCCAAGAAGAAGCATCGTAACCACGACCTAATTGTTCCCTTTTCCAGGGTCTTAATGGCTCTAAAGAGTGTGTAGTAATTACTAAAGGGATACCGTAGCAAAGTTTAGCTACAATCCCTGCAAAGTGTGAATACCAAGTATGGCAATGTACAATATCTGCATCTATAGGGTCTGCATTCATATGCAGACCTGTACTTAAAGTTTTAAAGATCGCTTTAAGCTTATCGTCTGAATTGTCGAAAATTGGGTTTTCATACGGAAAACCCTTTACAGTTGGGTTGTTGGTACTGTCGTCCTGATCTCCAAAACATCTAACTTCTACAGGCATTAGCTTGGCTAATTCTGCTGCAAGATATTCCACATGAACACCAGCACCACCATATACATAAGGAGGATATTCTCTAGTATAAAAAAGGGCTTTCATAAAATTTTAGTAATTAAGTTTGTTTAGTTTTTTTTAGAAATCCTAAGTTAACAAAATACTATTTAATGGACTAAATAATTGAGTGGATTTTTATTTCAGTCGCAAATATTATGAAAATGATAATTTTAAGGTATTAATTAAGTAGCTTTCTATAAAATTATCATAGATTTTATAGTTTATGTTTAATTAATGAGTTTTTTTACATATAAATTAACTATTTCTCTGTTTGTTTATTTCATCTTGTAATTGTCTTCTAAGTTTTTGCTCCTTGTCTAATGTGTTTTTTCTGTGTTTTTCAAACTCCTCTTCTATCTCAGCTAAATTATCTTTAGCCTCTTTTGTTAGTACATTACTTTTAGAAAATTTAAAAATAAAATAAGATAGTGCCAAAAGTAATCCAATTACAATACTCCAAAGGATAAGATTATAAGTTACTTTACTTAATTGAAGACCTGCAACAGAAATAGAATTTTCTTTAATTAAAGCAGCCTCTAAATCTAATTGTGTTTTAGATAGAAGAATCTTATTTTTTTCAATATTCTCTTTTTCTGCTTTTAATAATACATCTTTCTCAGAAATTATCTTTTTAGAAGATTTAAGAGAGTCTAAAACATTAGACTTTAAGTTTACATAGCTGTCTTTGCTTATTACTTTATATACCTGGTATGTGGTAGATACTCTATAGATATTATCAAATTGGTTTTCAATAGAGTTTGTTCCTTCTTCTGTTTCTTGTGCAAAAGAAATAGTAGCAGTAAGTAATAGCAAGGTAATTAATAATGATTTCATTGGTTGGTTTTTAATATCTGTAAATTTATAAAAAAAACCCAAACGTTATTGTTTGGGTTTTTATTATAAGCAAGTATTATTATTTATTTTATTTTTTCTACAACTGCCTTAAAAGCGTCTGGGTTGTTAACAGCTAAATCTGCTAAAACCTTACGGTTTAATTCGATTTGGTTAGCTTTCACTTTCCCCATAAACTGAGAGTAAGACATTCCGTGTAAACGAGCTGCAGCGTTAATACGCACAATCCATAAAGAACGGAAGTTTCTCTTATTGTTTTTACGGTCTCTGTATGCATAAAGCATACCTTTTTCAACTGCATTTTTTGCTACTGTGTAAACGTTTTTTCTACGTCCGAAGTAACCTTTTGCAGCCTTCAAGATTTTTTTTCTTCTTTTTCTTGAGGCTACTGAATTTACTGATCTTGGCATAATTTCAATGTGTTTTGTAGTAGGCGATTCAATTATGAATACTTTTTATTTTTGGCCTAGCTCCATGGTTAATAATTAAATTCCCTAGTTAAACTTATTTCAAGTTTAACATTTGCTTAATGTTAGACTCATCGGCTTTATGAACTAAACCGTCATGAGTTAACCTTAATTTACGTTTTTTAGACTTCTTTGTTAAGATGTGACTTTTAAACGCGTGCTTTCTTTTGATTTTCCCAGTACCAGTAACTTTAAATCGTTTTTTGGCGCTAGATTTGGTTTTCATTTTAGGCATCTCTCCTTCGTTTTTAACTTGCTTATTATCTTTAGTATTAAAGTTATTAGTCCAAAAAGTTTTAAAGTTAAGTAATACCTAACTTTAAAATCTCTAAGAAGCTTTAAACTTTAAAAACTCTTTTTATTTTAGTTTTTTAGGAGCAATAAACATAATCATACGTTTACCTTCTAATTTTGGTAACTGTTCTACTTTACCATACTCTTCTAACTCTTGGGCTAATTTTAATAATAAAATTTGACCTTGTTCTTTAAATATAATAGAACGCCCTTTAAAGAATACAAATGCTTTTAATTTAGCACCTTCTTGTAAGAACTTAAGAGCATGTTTCTTTTTAAATTCATAATCATGCTCATCAGTTTGAGGTCCAAAACGTATTTCTTTAATCGTCACTTTTGTAGCTTTCGATTTTAAAACTTTTTCACGTTTTTTCTGCTCATACAAGTACTTCTTGTAATCAATAATTTTACAAACAGGTGGCTTAGCTTTTGGTGATATTTCAACCAAATCCAATTCCTGTTCTCTGGCTAATTCTTTAGCTTTATCTAAAGGATATACACCAACTTCTATATTATCGCCCACAAGACGAACTTCGTCAACATATCTTATTTTCTCATTAATTCTATGTTGATCTTCTTTGATTACTCTTAACGGTCTTCTTGACCTGCTTCTACGAATTGCTATGACTTATAAATTTTAAATTTAACTAATGGTTGTTTTCCAACCTTTTTATTTTCTAGACGAATTTCAAAATTAATTAAAATTTCTTCAATGTTTTACTTTCTTCTGCTTTAATTAAAGAAATAAATTCTTCAATTGTAAAGGTACCAAGATCTCCTTCACCATGTCTTCTTACAGAAACTGTGCCATCCTGTTCTTCTTTTTCACCAACAATTACCATAAACGGTACTTTGCTAACTTCTGCATCTCTAATCTTACGACCAGTTTTCTCACTTCGGTTATCTACCAGGGCGCGAATTTCGGAATTTTCTAACGATTTTAAAACTTTTTCTGAATATTTTTCATATTTATCACTGATTGGCAATAAGATAACCTGATCCGGAGTTAACCAAAGAGGGAAGTTACCGCCCGTATGCTCTAGTAATACCGCAATAAAGCGCTCCATAGAACCAAACGGTGCTCTGTGAATCATCACTGGTCTGTGTAGCTGGTTATCGGCTCCTTTGTAGGTTAAATCAAAACGTTTTGGTAAATTATAGTCAACTTGTATCGTTCCAAGTTGCCAACTTCTTCCCAAAGCGTCCTTCACCATAAAGTCTAATTTAGGTCCATAAAAGGCAGCTTCACCTTCTTCAATCACAAAATCTAAACCTTTATCTGTAGCAGCGTTAATAATTGCTTGTTCTGCAGCATCCCAAGTTTCAGCATCTCCTATATACTTGTCAGGGTTACTTTTATCTCTAATAGAAACCTGAGCAGTAAAATCTTCAAAACCTAAAGAACCAAAAACATATAAAACTAAATCTATAACATCTTTAAATTCTTGATCTAATTGTTCTGGTGTGCAAAAAATATGCGCATCATCTTGCGTAAAACCTCTAACTCGTGTTAAGCCGTGTAATTCACCACTTTGTTCATATCTATATACGGTACCAAATTCTGCAAAACGCTTAGGTAAATCTTTATAAGAATAAGGTTTAAAGTTATAAATTTCACAGTGATGTGGACAATTCATTGGTTTTAATAAAAACTCCTCATCCATTTTAGGCGTTTTTATCGGCTGAAAACTATCTGCACCATATTTTTCATAATGACCAGATGTAACATATAGTTCTTTTTGGCCAATATGTGGAGTCATTACTTCTTCGTAACCAGCTTTCTTTTGTGCGATTTTTAAGAAATCTTGTAAGCGATTACGTAAAGCAGTACCATTTGGTAACCACAAAGGTAAACCAGCACCAACTTTCTGAGAAAAAGTAAACAATTCTAATTCCTTACCTAGTTTTCTGTGGTCACGTTTTTTAGCTTCTTCTAATAACTCTAAATATTCAGTTAATAACTTTTGTTTTGGGAAACTAATTCCATAAACACGTGTTAACTGATTATTTTTTTCATCACCACGCCAATAAGCACCGGCAACACTCGTTATTTTAATTGCTTTTATAATACCTGTATTAGGTATATGACCTCCTCTACATAAATCTGTAAAATTGCTATGGTCACAAAAAGTAATTTCTCCGTCCGTTAAGTTTTCAATCAACTCAACTTTATATTCGTTATTTTCTGCTTTATATAAAGACAAAGCATCCGCTTTAGAAACGGAACGTAAAGAGAATTCATGTTTTCCACGAGCAATCTCTAAAAATTTCTTTTCTATACTAGGAAAATCCTTGTCAGAAATAACGTCATCACCTAAATCAATATCATAATAGAAACCATTATCAATAGCAGGTCCAATCGTTAATTTAGCCTTCGGATAAAAACTTAAGATTGCTTCTGCTAATACGTGCGCAGATGAATGCCAAAAAGCTTTCTTTCCGCCATTGTCATTAAATGTGTATAAAATTAAAGAACCATCCGTGGTTAATGGGGTAGAGGTTTCAATGGTTACGTCGTTAAAATTTGCAGAGATTACATTTCTAGCAAACCCTTCACTAATGCTTTTTGCAACATCCATCGGAGTGCTATTCTTAGCAAACTCCTTAATAGTTCCGTCAGGTAAAGTTATTTTAATCATTTAATGTCTAATATTTGAGAATGCAAAGATATTAGAAAACAATTTTTCACACAATATATATATGTACTAATTATAAGTGTATGTTTTTTCTGGGTGTTCCCTTTTTTTTAGTTAGTTTATCTTAGAGATTACATTAATAAAAGAGGGTTTTTCGATGAAAGATATTTTTAGAAGAAAAAAGGTCGGGCTTTCCACTATATCTTTTTGCGAAAAGCAAAAAGGATGCCGTTTCTATCCCTAACACAGCTAATTTGCAGATTGAAGTTCTATTTTTAGATTTCTTCTTTCTATTCAAGTTAAAAATACCACAAATCATTTTTTGGGTTCATAACAGTTAATGGCTATTCTATAACCAAGACCTCACAGGTTTTAAAAACCTGTGAGGTCTATAAATTCTAGTTATTTAAAAATAAGGTATTTATGGTTTAATAGTATGTGTTTTTATAATCTATATACTATAACATCCAATCCAATACTCCTTATTCATCTTTATGAATCCAAAGAAAACCCCAACCTATGTTTTCTATGTTCCTATGTGTTTCAAACAAGCATCCACTTCCAAAACCACCCCAATCCCCAAAACCTTCCAAAATAACTTCAAAAAAACTCCCCTCATAAATCACTCAAAACAAGCTTCTTAAAACCTCGTGTAAAATTAAATTAAAATAAAGGTAAAAAAATAGTTGTTAGATTAAAAATGAGTTGTAAGTTTGCACCCGCTAACAGGATTATCACACAGTTAGCAATGTTCATTGAGGAGTTGTAAGTAAGGTGAGGATTAGTTGTTTATCCAAATAAAATTTCAAAATTTTATTAAAAATAAATTTCAATATTCATTAGGTTTCTAATTAAAAAGAGTTGTATGTTTGCAGTCCGAAATTTTCGGCAAAAACGTTCAGAGATTTTTAGTTTTAAAGCAAATAAAAAGAAATAAAAAAAAGTTTAATTTTTTATTGTCAGATTAGAAATAGTTTGTATGTTTGCAGCCGCTAAGAAATACAGCAAAAACGATCAAAGAAAATTTGGAATGATTATTAAAAAAGTCAGTTAGTTCGAGTCTAACATTTCTACAAAGTTTTAACCGATTAACCTCTTTAAGTTGTTAATTAAGATTGAAACAAAGTTCATTGAAAATATTGAAATTGACAGCGTAATTAAAGAGTAGAATAACCATGTTTAGATTTATTTAAACAAATTCTTTTGAAACTTATTCATTAAAATATTTAAAATATACAATGAAGAGTTTGATCCTGGCTCAGGATGAACGCTAGCGGCAGGCTTAACACATGCAAGTCGAGGGGTAACATTGTGCTTGCACAGATGACGACCGGCGCACGGGTGCGTAACGCGTATAGAACCTACCTTTTACTGAGGAATAGCCTTTAGAAATGAAGATTAATGCCTCATAGTATTGAGACTTGGCATCAAGTTTTAATTAAAGATTTATTGGTAAAAGATGGCTATGCGTCCTATTAGTTAGATGGTAAGGTAACGGCTTACCATGACTTTGATAGGTAGGGGTCCTGAGAGGGAGATCCCCCACACTGGTACTGAGACACGGACCAGACTCCTACGGGAGGCAGCAGTGAGGAATATTGGGCAATGGAGGCAACTCTGACCCAGCCATGCCGCGTGAAGGATGACTGCCCTATGGGTTGTAAACTTCTTTTATACAGGAAGAAACACTGGTATGTATACCAGCTTGACGGTACTGTAAGAATAAGGACCGGCTAACTCCGTGCCAGCAGCCGCGGTAATACGGAGGGTCCGAGCGTTATCCGGAATCATTGGGTTTAAAGGGTCCGCAGGCGGTCAATTAAGTCAGAGGTGAAATCCCATAGCTCAACTATGGAACTGCCTTTGATACTGGTTGACTTGAGTCATATGGAAGTAGATAGAATGTGTAGTGTAGCGGTGAAATGCATAGATATTACACAGAATACCGATTGCGAAGGCAGTCTACTACGTATGTACTGACGCTGAGGGACGAAAGCGTGGGGAGCGAACAGGATTAGATACCCTGGTAGTCCACGCCGTAAACGATGGATACTAGTTGTTGGGTGTATGCTCAGTGACTAAGCGAAAGTGATAAGTATCCCACCTGGGGAGTACGGTCGCAAGACTGAAACTCAAAGGAATTGACGGGGGCCCGCACAAGCGGTGGAGCATGTGGTTTAATTCGATGATACGCGAGGAACCTTACCAGGGCTTAAATGTAGTCTGACAGCTTTAGAGATAGAGTTTTCTTCGGACAGATTACAAGGTGCTGCATGGTTGTCGTCAGCTCGTGCCGTGAGGTGTCAGGTTAAGTCCTATAACGAGCGCAACCCCTGTCGTTAGTTGCCAGCATGTTATGATGGGGACTCTAACGAGACTGCCTACGCAAGTAGTGAGGAAGGTGGGGATGACGTCAAATCATCACGGCCCTTACGTCCTGGGCCACACACGTGCTACAATGGTATGGACAATGAGCAGCCATCTGGCAACAGAGAGCGAATCTATAAACCATATCACAGTTCGGATCGGAGTCTGCAACTCGACTCCGTGAAGCTGGAATCGCTAGTAATCGGATATCAGCCATGATCCGGTGAATACGTTCCCGGGCCTTGTACACACCGCCCGTCAAGCCATGGAAGCTGGGAGTGCCTGAAGTCGGTCACCGCAAGGAGCCGCCTAGGGTAAAACTGGTAACTAGGGCTAAGTCGTAACAAGGTAGCCGTACCGGAAGGTGCGGCTGGAACACCTCCTTTCTAGAGAAAGATGGTGAGTTACAAAAAAAGGTCATTTTTACTCTTTGCTGTTAATTTTAAAATAAAAAGTATTTAAGCTATTATAGTCTCGTAGCTCAGCTGGTTAGAGCGCTACACTGATAATGTAGAGGTCGGCAGTTCGAGTCTGCCCGGGACTACAAAAAAGCAAAAATACTAAGGAAATTCTGGAAGTAAGAGGATTCTACATTCATAATTTAGGATTTATTCTGAATTTCATAATGGGGGATTAGCTCAGCTGGCTAGAGCGCTTGCCTTGCACGCAAGAGGTCATCGGTTCGACTCCGATATTCTCCACAACGGCTTAATGTTGTTGCTGATTTAATTATCGGTGGCGATTCGCCACAAGTTCATTGACATATTGGTAAAATGATATCGTAAGAATCAAATAGATAGAGAACAATTAGAATATTTATATTCTAATTAAATAATTTTTTTATAAAAATATAAAAGAGTTCATTATAGTGTGGTAACACACTGTAGCAAAAAGTACAATAAGTTAAGTAAGGGCGTATGGCGGATGCCTAGGCTCTCAGAGACGACGAAGGACGTGATAAGCTGCGATAAGCTACGGGGAGGGGCACATACCTTTTAATCCGTAGATTTCCGAATGGGGCAACCCGGCATGTTGAAGACATGTCACCTAGCAATAGGAGTAAACCCGGTGAACTGAAACATCTAAGTAACCGGAGGAAGAGAAAACAATAGTGATTCCGTTAGTAGTGGCGAGCGAACGCG